>NZ_JAMOYY010000020.1:0-65125 GCF_023669475.1 Blautia sp. MB18-30
TATACCATATCGTTGGGTATATATGTAGTTTTTTTATTTCTTTTTACAGTTTGTTTTTTACTATATAAAATACGCTGCGGAGGGCAGGATTACTCCTGCCCTCCTGTCTTTTTTTCAGGAAAATGATACGGGTATGGTATTTTTTATGCTGTCATTATGGGAATATCGATCATATCTGGATTTCTCATTTACAAAAGTCAGCGATGCATTTTTGTTTTGCATTGTCAGAGCAGCCGTACCGGAAGCAATCTTCCGGGGATCTGTACCATATGCAGGTGCAGCGCCTTTTATGATGCGGACATTCTCTGTATTTGCCCGTACATCTTTCAGATAGTAGCGTAGTACCGGTTTTTCCCAGACCGTATACTGCCCCAGCGGGATATTCCTGAGAGTGACCGATAATGTTGCATAGCCATTTTTATCGGTTTCATAGCTTCCTCTGGTAAAGGTCACATAATCCTCATATCTGTGAGGATTTCCGGATAGATCCGTACCTTCTGCCACAAAGGAAAAGGTTGGATTTCCATGAGCCCAGGTAATATCCTCCTCTTTGATCTTTTTTATGATGGTGATGCTTCCCAGTGGAAGTGTCACCGGAGTATTCTCTGCTTTTAAATCCACAATGTCTGTATCTGTGTTTTCTTTTTTCTGAAAGATTACCTCCTTTTCGTATTTGCCTGTATAGTTTTCCGGATTTTTTGTTTCCACTACTTTGAACCTTCCCTGATTGTCATCTGTGAGCACCAGCTCTTCGGTAGAGTACCATCCGGTTTCTCCGTCAAACTTCAGGATGCTCTGCCCGCCCAGGTCATTCTGGTAAGTCTGCTTCCCTCTATTCCACTGAAGCACGGTAAATTCAGCATCTTCCAGAACTTCCCCGGTATAGATGTCTGTTTTTCTCAGACGGATCACCCCTTTATATTCCTTTTCCTTTTCATTGACAACTTCAAAGGAAAGGCGTGCATCCTTGTCTGTGATATTCACCTCTTCTTCCCAGCTTCCTGTATATCCGGGCGGAGTCTTTGTTTCCGCGATCTTATATTTTCCCTCATTATCCGAAGTCTTCAAAAGTTCACCACTTACATAAAGTTCACTGGAGATGTCATAATCCAGAAGAGTTCCTTTTTCTTTATAGGCTTTTTTGGCTGCACTGTATTCATAAAGTGTAAATTCCGCACCTTTCAGGATCTCACCGGTTTTCGCATCGATCTTACGAACTTCAATCCTTCGTTTTTCAGTCTGGTAGTTCACTGCTTCAAACAGAAATTCCTGCTTTTCTCCCGGCTTATCCAGCGTAAAATTCTTCTGCCAGTTTCCGGTGTAATTGGGAGGAGATTTTGTCTCACGCACACGGAATTTTCCCTGATTGTCTTCGGTATAATTAAATTTCCCGGAGTTATAGGTACGCTTCTGTCCATCATAAGTCAGTTTTTTTAAGGTTACGTAGGCTTTGCTTTTTTTACTCCACTGATACAGGGTGAATTCAGCTCCTGCCAGTGGATCGCCGGTATTTCCGTCTTTCTTTCTGATGGATACTGTTCCGCTGATATCCATGATATCCGTTACGCTGACGGTTGTCGTCTTTCCGCCGGTTACTGTAACATTTTTGATAGCGGTGTTCAGTTTATAGCCTGCAGCGGCTTTCGTTTCTTTCACATAGTATTTTCCCGGAACCAGTTTTGAAAAAAGGATCTCTCCACTGGCGTTTGTTGTTCCGGTTGAAACCTTCTGATCCTTACTGTACATAGTCCGGTATCCGGAGGTCAGAGCTTCTGCTGCAAACAGTCCGTACTGCGCTCCCTGGATCAGTTTTCCCGTGTTGGGTTCCTTCTTGACCAGCTTTGCATTGCCGTAAACCGATGGCTTTACTGAAAACGAAAGGCTTCCTCTTGTTCCCTGGTATACGTAAGCGCCAAAATCCTGTACTCCATCTTTTCCTGCCTGGGCACTTCCGTCAACCAGGATATAGGAAACCGGCTGAAGCAGCATTTTGCAGGAAAACTTCTTTGTCGCAGATGCATTTAACGGAAAGATCAGGAAAAAATATGCCCCATCCTTAAGGCTCAGGCTTGTCCCCGACATCATTTTGGGATTGGTTTTGTGAGAATTATAATCCGCTGCACTTGTCCAGTAGGCCAGCTGCCATTTTTCTGCGGATCCTCTTGTTATGGTGATCCCGTTCCCTGCTTTTGCTCCATCTGTTACTTTCATAAGAGTACTCATCTGAAATCCGTCTTTCATACTGTCCGGAACAAAGGGAAAACCTGCAGGTCTGCTTCGAAATACACTTAACGGAATCGTCTTTCCGGATGCTGCTGCCCAGGAACCGTCTTCGGAAACATAAACGGCAGCTTTGTTTCTTGCAGGGATCGTCAATGTCTGGATCTTATCGATCAGGCGGTTTATCCCTGTATGTTCTACTTCTGCTGCTGTGGCATATCCACAATCATTAAAATATACCTTTGACAGCGCAATATGCGTAAATACATAACGGTTCTGCCATTTTGACCAGTCTATGTGACTGCAGGAGGGGTCGTATCCGGTTCCCAGATCCCCCGGTCCTCCGTAACCAAAGTACAAAAGCTTCTGAATCACAGAATTAGTCAGTGCTTTTACTGCCTCATTCTTCAGCGTCATACTGTCCAGTCCATCCTGAGTTGCTTTCAGGCAATAGAGAGGCGAAACCTTTTCCTCTCCTGTATCATCAATATAATGTACAGAACGATACGTACATCCCATACGGGTTTTATTTCCGGAACCAAGAAAATCATTGGCAGCTGTCCAGATCTCATCGCAGTAAACCCTGGTCCAGCTGTCCAGATAATACTGGGACGGGGAAAGTGCTGTAGCTGCGATAGCATCCTCTCCTTCTGAGATTACTTCCGCACTGCCAGTTTCCCGGAACTCCCCGGGAAGTGCTGCAGAAAGAGCAATGATCTCTCCGTTTTCGATATCCTGGATCAGTTCCTGATCCTCTTCACTTTCTCCTGTAAGGATTTCCGCGTTTTCTTCCGTGAATACAGTAAATCCCGGATCCTCTGTCTGCTCCGGTATCTCTGTCAGAGCTATATTTTCTCCTTCTTTTGAAGCAGCTTCTGGTTCTTCTTCCGGTTCGATCAGCTCATCACTATCCGTATTTTCAGTATTATCTTTACTTTCTTCAAAAGCTTCCTCCACCGTTTCCGGTTCAGGCAAGGCTGTCGGAACCGGCATCTCAGCCTCCCCAGGCTGATCTGTTACCGGAATATCCGGGGCCTCCTCTTCTTCCTCCGGTTCTGTCTGTTCCTGCTGCGGATCTGCTGATACCGAACTCATATCTGCTGCAGGACTGGCCGAAACCACAAGAGAAGAAGCTGTGATCATCAATGCCAGCCATGCACCGATCATTCTTCTTTTCAATTTTTTCGTCCTCCTTTCCATAGCGTCAGACTGCAGGTAAGCAGCGCCATACCAGCCATCAGTGCAAACAGGATCACAGGAGATTCATCTCCTGTCTTCACTGGTGTTGTCCTTACCGAAGAACTGTTATTTCCGGAAGCTCTTTCTGTGCTTTCTTTCCTGCCATTCCGGCGTGGAACAGGGCTAGTATCCACCGTCTCCTGATCCTCCTCCACAGAAAAGATCCATTTCACATCTGCTGCCCGCAAAGCATATAGATTATCCAGCTCTGCCGGAACCGTAACCTCAAATCTCATGTTTCCTTTTTCTCCGCTGGAAAATTCCCCCAGGGACACGGCTTTATTGAGAGACGCAGCCAGAAGATCCCCGGAATACAGCCTTTTATCATTCATGGTGATCACCAGCTTCAGATTTTTCAGAAATTCCTGATCCTTTACCGATTTACATTCCGGTGATGTGCGGAAGAATATCTCTGCAGCATGCTCCGTTGTGTTACGGATCTCTACAGAATCATGAAAAACATCTCCCGGCATTGCCGTGGAAAATCCGGAAAAAAAGTCTTCCGGAGCCGCGATCAGTTTGTGCGCATTTCCTTCAAACTCCACCTTCAGATCCACCGGACTTTTTTTCTGAACCACAAGACCATCGGTATCGTGGATACATCTTAAGATCTTCTGATTTCCCCAGGGTGACATGGCACGGAAATCCGGTGCAAAATTTGCCGCCTGGACAGCATCCGCCACGATGGTGATCCCCAGCTTCTTATCCTGGTAGGATTCATCCCATTGAGATGGTACAGTCACACCGGTAAAAATATCCACGCTATCTCCCTGTTCCAGCTTCCTGGTATAATAAAAATACTCTCCCTTCCGGATCCATCTCGGTGACATTCCTGTAAGATTCCTGTCATCCAGACCATCCAAACCTTCCAGATCATCTGTATAAGAGATCTTCACCCTTACCCAGCAGGGCTCTGAGCGATTGGTGATCCTTGGGATCTTGGATATTTCATCTCCCGGAAGAACGATCCGGCGATCTTGATATTTCATTTCTCGGCCGTCCTTTTTTTCCAGTTCTTGAAGAGAAATATTGATATCTCCCACTGATATGTGATTGGTCACTGTCACGGAATCTGAAAATCTGGCATAAGCAGCCGTGCACGCCAGGATACTGCCTGCCACAGCAGCACCTGCCAGCAGGGCTTTAAGGTGTTTTTTCAAGCATTCCCCCTCCTTTCTGCCTGAGCAGAAACCGGATCTGAAAAATACCTCCACGCACTTTCATAATCTGAAAATCCTTCTGCCTGTACAGCTTCCTCATAAACATTGATCTCAAAATCCTTAATGCTGTCCCTGTAAGTATCATCGATCTTTTGGGGATCGATCTGAAATCCGGTACACAGAGGAGCTGTTTTTTCACCCTCGGATATTTTTTTCCGGTAGTAATAATAGCCGTCCTGACTGTTATACACCCAGTTTGCCGTATCCAGACCTGTTAATTTCACGCCTCTGCCGATATCGTCATTGGAGTAGGAAAGGGACATCCTCACATAGCAGTCTGCCTGGAACCCTTTCACACTGCCGGAAAAATTTCCGATCCGGATCTCTTTTCTGTAGGATGGACCATTCTCCATAGGCGTAGGTGTAGGATCCGGAAAATCTTCCTCGATCTCCGTTGTCACATACCCTACTGCAGCAGAATTTATCTTTTTTTCGAAGTCTGAAAAATACGCCGCAGTCCCTGTTGCGCACAGGAGCCCTGTTATCAGGAGAAGGAAAAAGGGTCTTTTTAATTTATTCATTTCGTGACACCACCGGCCTGTCCTTTATTCTGATTTACATATTTCTGGTAAGCAGCAGTTGCCTGCTCCAGAACCGTAGTCTTGTCATCCCCGGTATTGGTAGCCTGGATCGCATAAGCCCGTACCGGCATATCGATCTGCTGTGTATCTAGCTGACCTTCGATGATATTGGCAAAGGTTACTGTATCAAAAAGAGTTGTTGTCTTTGTTCCCGGCTTCAGGATGTGGTTATATGCATAGGTGTAAACCATATTCTGCCCCACTTCGGTCCGCTCCAGCTGTGTCCAGTCCTTGTTTTTGGTGAAGCTGAACAGCTCTGTTTTTGCAAGTGCATTTCTGGTGCCATCCTTGGCTACCGTGATCACATTTCGAACCGGAACAGAAACTTCCAGATAGACAAATGCTTCATTTACTCCTTTATTTGCTACATAGGGATCCTTCCGGATCACCTGAGTAGGAACCAGATCTGTATTGTCCTCCGGTTTCCAGTTAGGCTCATCCAGGTCGATATCCACTTTTCCTACGGTAAAGCTGTTGGTTGCCGTTTCAAAATCCGTAAGATATGCAGCTGTTCCTCCGGCTGCCAGTGCAGTGATCACAGCAGCAAGTGCAATTCCTTTTACCAGTTTTCTGTTTTTCATCATGATTAAATTCCTCCCTGTATTTTTTTCTTTTTTGGGGTATATGCCAGATCAAAGAGTACTGACAGACATGCCGCTATGCAAACTGCGGCAAAAGGGATCCGGGCTTTCAGAAAATGGATCACGTAGCCCAGATAAGGCAGGTGAAAGACTACCCGCCCGATGATCTGTGACGCCTCTGCGGGAACAGGATCTTCTGTCTTGTTGGCGTCACCTTTTGTGATAAAGATATCCTTTTCTTTTTTAACCACTCTGTGGGTGACAACGGTATCTCCGTTATGAAAAGTAATGATATCTCCCTTTTTCGGAGAAAACTCTCCTTCCTTTGTAAAAACCACAGCTCCGGTTGGGATCTCAGGTTCCATGGATCCGGAATAGACCACATAGGGCCGGATCCCGAAAAGTCCGGGAATAAGAAGCACCAATGCCATCACCAGCATCAGTCCCAGAACTGTGTTGCCGATACATCGAAAAAATATTTTCATTCCTGTATTCTGTTCTACATACGATATTTGATGATCACTTCCCTCTGCAGGGAAAGAAACAGTGTTCGGATATCAGGAAAATTCCGGCGGAGACCTGCCCCACATAAATTGAGCCATAAAAAAGTCCTCCCTGTATAGCAGTTAATATGGCAATTCGCAACATGCTCCCATCACTTAAACTCACAGATTTTGAAGTGAGGACAAGCATGATCAAAATAATAATACAGCAAAAATACTGAATGGAAATTATTCGAGCAGATATGCTCAGATGTGCAGTTCCTCTCATTACTTACAGAGGTGAAAGATTCCTGCGACATTTGTTAAAAAAGATTTGTTTCAGATGATATTATTATAGGGTCCACAGATCCGGAAGTCAATCAAATTCGTCCGACAGGATTCGACACTGGTTTCTCAGCGGGTATGTCTGTCACCCTATTTTTCATAAGCTGACAGACCCTGCATCCGTGCAACGCCAGATTTTTTTACAGCTGTACCAGAGAGTAAATATATTCCAATGGAAGCAGCATCAGATCACGGATTTCCCGTTCTTCCTCTTCTTTATTTCCGGAATTTACCGGCAATTCGATCCGGAAAGCCGGCTGGCGGATCATTTCTCCGTAATACTGTTCCGGCCTGCCTGTGCTCCTTCGCCCGTTCTGCGCTTCTCGTTCTATTGCAAGCTGCTCCAGCTTTCCCCTGGTACATTTTTTTAAGTGACGTGCAAGACGGTAGCATCTCTGACCAGTGGAAAAATTCTGATCCCGCCGATAATAAACCACCTTTTTTCCATATCCGCAGAAAACCAGCAGGCCACGTCCTCCGTATTCCTGAAAGATCCGGATCAGTGCACGTGTCTCATTTTCACTGGCAGGCTGCTGATGGATCTTTTTTCTGCTGCAGAAGGTAGTAGGAAAATTCCTTGCAGTATCCATTCCTCTTGCATTTCCCTCGAATTCATCGCAGGGAACATCCTGCATTTTCAGCATCTGACGGAAAATGGGATTTCGCACAGTATTGTAGCCCTTCCGGCAGATCTCATATCCATCCGGATTGACCACCGGTATGATACAAAGCCTGGTCTGATCCAGGAGCTTTTTTACCTCATAAAGCTCGTCCACGGTCCAGTTGCATTCATATATTCTGCAAAGCTCCAGTGCCATCCTGGTAAGCCTGTCCGTCATCTGTCCATCCGTTCCGGAAAAACCGGCCACACAGAAAATACAGGCATCTCCCTGTCCGATCTCCAGCATAGGGATCATCCGGTCATCGTGGCTTTTTCCGATTACCCGAAACTGTGTAAAGCTGCTGTAACGCCTGGCTGCCTCCCACAGTGAATAATAAATTGCTTCGTAGGTTTTATCCTGTACTGTATCCATGATGTTCCCTTCCTTCCATCTTTATACATGTTCATTATTATGTATATTATGCGAAAGGGCATAAAAAAAGAACCGGTTTAACACCGATTCCTTTTGTTTACAAAATAATTCAGGATACCGCCGCCGATGATGATCACCAGCGCAACTGCAACCACTCTTTTCGCTGCTTCCTGAGGAAGCTGGCCCTTGGAGCCAATGGAAGCCTCATAAAAGGTCAGTGTATAATCGATCTCATGAGGAGCACCCATGGCCAGTGTATCTGCAATCACTTCCATCTTATCATCCAGGACAGTTACCGGGACAGTAAAAACAGAATTTCTGCCTTCCTCGCTCTCATTGAGATATTTTTCCCCATCTACGATCATATAATCATAGTTGGAGCTGCTCCACTGGAGCCGTGCATACATCTTCCCCTCTTTTACCAGCATCAATGTGGGGGAAGAAACGCTGGCTTTTCCGCTTCCGCCTTCCAGCTCCACCTGTATGGAATATTCTCCGTCCTCCAGATCTGTCTTCACTGCGTTCTCTCCACCTGCAGCCAGAACCTGTATCGGGCATAGCAACAGCATAGTCAGAAGAAGCAGCATTATTGTTCTCATCCTGTGTTTCATGGTTTTCTCTCCGTTTTTTATTTTTCCTTCGTATCACTATAGCACAACGCTCCTTTTCTGTAAAGAACATCTCAGAATTGTTGAAATGTCTCTTCTTTTCCAGTATAATAGAGTGAAATTTGCATACAAACGAAAGGAAATGAACAGAGATGATCGAAACAAAAAATCTCACAAAAAAATTCGACAGTTTTACTGCTGTGGATTCTCTGGATCTTCGCATAGAAACCGGCGAATTTTTCGGTCTGCTGGGACCCAACGGTGCCGGAAAGACCACCACGATCAGTCTGCTTTCCACTCTGCTCCTGCCCACAGAGGGCGAAATCCTCATTGATGGGCAGACACTTGGACGCAACCGACCGGATCTGAAGCGCAAGATCAGCGTGATCACGCAGGAATATTCCATGCGCCAGGATATGAACATGGACGAGATCATGGAATATCAGGGCCGTCTTTATTTCATGCCACGAAAAGAGATTAAACGGAAAACTGAAGAGCTTCTGGATTTCTGCGGACTTCTTCCCTTCCGCAAGCGGACTGTAAGGAAGCTTTCCGGTGGTATGAAACGAAAGCTTATGGTATGCCGGGCACTTCTTACAAGTCCGGAGATCCTTCTTCTGGACGAGCCCACTGCAGGCATGGACGCGCTATCCAGACGACAGATGTGGAATCTTCTCCGTCAGCTGAACGGAAAAAATCTGACCATTCTTCTGACAACCCACTATATGGAAGAGGCACAGTCTCTCTGCAACCGGGTAGCACTTATGGATCACGGAAAGCTGGAGGAGATCAATACTCCATCGGGCCTGATCGACGGCCTGGGCAAATACACCGTAGATCAGGAAACACCGGAAGGGGCAAAAAGCCACTACTTCCACAGTCGGGAAGAGGCCATCTCTTTTCTGTCCTCTCTGGACGGACAGTGCACCCTTCGCGAGACAACTCTGGAGGATGTTTTTGTGGAGCGCGCAGGCAGGCATCTGATGCAGCGATAAGCCGGCGTCAGCCACAGTTATTTTATAATTTAACAGAATGGACGATGAATTATCATGGGAATACTTACTATTTTATGGGAAAAATGGGTGGAGTTCCGAAGGGATTTCTATAAGATCACGCTGGCGGCCATGATCGCACCGCTGATGTATCTGATCGTTTTTGGAATGGGGATCCAGACCTCCTCACACGGAGAGCCTTATCTGAATTTCCTGATCCCTGGTGTAGTTTCACTGACTACAATGAACGGAAGCTTTAATGCTATCGCACAGAATCTGAATGTACAGCGTCTTTACGAGAAAGCCTTTGACCAGGTTATGATATCTCCGACACCTCTGTGGCAGTTTATTGCCGGACAGATCATCGGAGGCAGTCTCCGCGGGCTTTATGCAGGAGGAATCATCCTTCTTCTGACCATGCCGATCGGAACCGGTCTTGTGTTCAACGGATGGTCATTGCTGGTGATGTTCCTCAACGGTGCTGTATTTTCAGCCATCGGTGTTGTGGTTTCTTTCCTTGCCAAAAACCATGCGGATGTACCTCGTTTTTCCAACTATATCATTATGCCAATGGCTTTTTTGTGCAACACCTTCTTCTCTACAGAGAAGATCCCGGGTTTTCTTGGGAATTTTGTAGCTGCTCTTCCACTGTCACAGACCAGTCATCTGATCCGTACCATTGCTTCCGGCGGTGGAGTCAATTACCTCAGTGTCCTGATCCTGACAGTCTATCTAATTGCATTCAGCATTGCAGCTTCCTGGTTTATCTATAAGAAGAAAAATCTGTAAATTTATCTTTACAAAAAATCACCGGCTTTCCTGTTCTTTCGGAAAACCGGTGATTTTTTTATTTGTTATGCTATTTTGGCTATTGTGCGTTTAGATGTCCTTTTTTCTTCTTCTCACGATCACATATCCACCTGCAAGAAGGGATGCCACTGCCAGTGCGGACATGGTTCCGATCGGTGAGTTATCGGCTGTTGATACTGCATTCTTAGATCTGGTTCCGTTGCCTCCGTTGGAGGATGTTGCAGATGCCTCTCCTGTTATGGTTGCATCCGGATCAGAACCTGTCTGGCCGCCGGTACCATATGTACCGTCTGCTCCCGGAGTTCCGGTAGGTGTCAGTTTTGCAGATCTAAACTGATATACTGCGGATTCAATGGTGTCTGTCTCCTGCCACTGACCACCCGTGTAGATGTATTTCTGGAAGAATACGTACAGGTTGTATGTAGCGTCTTTGTTGATTCCCTTGCCGGAACCAATCTTCCATGCTGTATGCATCTGGCTCTGGGTTGGGTTTGCAGCTGTACTCCAGTAAACCGGAACCCACTTCACATCACCCTCATTTGGATCCTGATTGGTTGTTCCTGCACCGATCACAGTAAATTCATAGAACTGATTCGGATAGAACTGAATTGCCTCATCCAGTCCCTGTACTACGCTCTCTTTTACATTTGGGATGTATGCATCCGGTGTGTCAGTCGGAGTTGGATCTGCAACTTTCGGTCTGGAATCTTCTTTAAATGCTATTTTCAATGGATTCGTCAAAACACCATTTTTATCTTTGATCTGGATATAAAGATCAATTGGGTTGTCAGAATCTAAATCCTCAAGACCGATATTAAATTTCTTATCAGCAGTAAATGTTATCTGTTTTCCGGTAGATGTAAGATCTTTCGGAGTGGCAGATGTGCCATCACTGTTACGAGAAACCCATTTATAATAACAGGTACCGCTCTTATTCGAAATAAGAGTAACATTCGCAGATGTATGGTTGATCCATGAAAAGCCAACCCATCTGACATTTGCCGGACGCTTAGCTTCATCCAATGTAATCTTCTTTGGTGTACTTACAGTTCCGTCAGTTCCTTTGATACTCACATAAACATCAATCGCATTGTTTGCATCCAAATCTTTCAAACTGATCGTGAAATCCTTATTTGCGGAAACCTTTGTTCCTTTGCTCATTTTATCAACTGTCGGAGCTTTGGAACCACGTTTTACCCATTCATAATAGTACACACCTGCTTTATCAGAACGCATAGTTACAGTCGCAGATGTATGACCTTTCCATTTGTAGCTTACGTTGGAAATCTTCGCAGGTGTTTTAGCTGTTTCTTTCAAAGTAACAGTTGCAATCTTGGTCACTGCTGTCTTTGATCCATCTTTTGCTACTACCTGCACATAGAGATCAATCGCATCACCTTCCAGATTTTTCAGATCAATCTTACAATCTTTTTTTGCGGTGACCGCAATCTTGCTGTCTTTAGTTGTAATGGAAGGTTTATCCGCTCCCTTTGCCACCCATTTGTAATAGCATGTACCACTCTTATCAGACTGAAGAACTACTTCTGCAGTTGTTGCTGTTTTACTTTCTGCGCTGATTTTTGTAACCTTTGGTGCTGCCGGTTTCGGATCAACTGGATTCTGTGCCTGTGTTACTGCAATATCCTTCTTTACACCTTCACCAACAATGGCGTTACCACTTTCACTTTCTTTTACCCATACATAAAGGTCAATAGTCTTGTCTGTGACCTTGGTAAGTTTCAGGGAAGTAGTTTCTCCTGCCTTAACCGTTCCACCTTCTGTAGCTGTCTCGATGGTCGGAGCTTCCGCACCTTTTGCAACATATTTATAGTAATATGTACCTGCTTTATCAGATGTGAAGGTTACAGAAACAGTATTTGCTTCTTTACTTGTAGGATTATCAATATTAATCGTTGGAATGTTGGAAACAAGCAGACCTGTAGCTGTATTTATTCCATAACTCTGGTCGCCTTCATAGCTCATCGCCTTAATTGCCTTTGCAAATGCATCCGCAGCTAAAGATTCAGGCTTCTGGAAAACTGTATAGTCAACTGCCGGATTCTCTACGGAATATCCAACATTCTGGTTCTCAAATGCACCAGCAATGATGATACTTCCAGCACTCTGATCCTGCTGTCCTAATACGATATTGGATTTTACGCTCTTTTCTGCGCTTGTATAGTTCTCGATGATCTTTGGTTCGTCATCAGACGCACCCTCACCTTTTTCAAGTGAAACTGTACCTGTGCTGTAAACAGCTCCGCCTGTAGATACATTATCTTTGATCTCTCCACCTGTAATTACAAGTTTACCGCTGTTTTTAACTGCCGCACCTGCTGCAGTAGAAACATTCTTGGAAAGGGTAACACCTGTCGTCATCACAAATTTAGCGCCAGCTTCTACGGAAACAATCGATCCATCGGCTGCAGTTTCATCGTCTTTCTTACCTTCAACAGAAAGTTTACCGATTTCTGAGGAGCCGTCACCTTCATTCTGTGTCATGGACAAAATACTTCCTGCACTTACTTTGAACATATCTCCTGCAACACTTCCACGTCCAACTACAGTTGTAGCATTTGTTGCACCAAAAATTGCAATATTTTTATTGGCAGGAACGGTAATAGTATCTGTGAGATTAAACGATGCACTGATCAGAATCTTATAAGCAGATGTATATAGATCACTATCATCAATAGATCCTGCAAAATCAGGTGCATTATTAATCGCTGCCTGAAGTTCTGCCGCAGTAGTAACCGTTGCATCTGCCGCAGTAGTTTGCTGCTCCTGCTGCGCCTCTTCCGCCTGAGCCTGAGCTGCTGCCTGGGCCTCTGCTTCCGCCTGAGCCTGGGCTGCTGCCTGGGCCTCTGCTTCCGCCTGGGCCTGGGCTGCTGCCTGTGCTTCTGCCTCTGCCTGGGCCTGAGCCGCTGCCTGGGCTTCTGCCGCTGCCTGGGCGTCGGCTTCACTCTGTGACTGGTCATCCACAGCCGCTCCGTCATCTGGTGTTTCTGTATTCTCGTCTGCAGTCGATGCTTCTGCCTCTGTTACCGCTCCGGTATCTTCAGCGGCAAACGCTGCGGCAGGTGCCATTCCAACAGTCATGGAACCTGCAAGCAGGACTGCAAAAAGCTGCTTTTTTTTCATTTATAAGTCCTCCTGTTATGAGTTAGTCTGTTTAAATCCAATTACAAAAAAGTATAGCACAACACTTCAAAAAAGTAAAGCGGACCAAAGAATCCGCTTTACTTTATCTGTCTTACGGACGTACCTGTCCGTTACCATAAATGATATACTTGGTGGTGGTCAGTGCAAGGAGTCCCATTGGGCCTCTTGCATGGAGCTTCTGGGTGCTGATCCCGATCTCCGCACCGAATCCAAATTCGTTTCCATCGGTGAATCTGGTAGAAGCGTTCACATAAACTGCCGCTGCATCTACCTCATCCAGGAATTTCTGGGCATGGGTATAATCATTGGTAATGATGGCCTCCGAATGCTTTGTATTATATTTATTGATATGTGCAATGGCTTCCTCCACGGAATCCACTACCTTTACAGAAAGGATATAGTCAAGATATTCTGTTCCCCAGTCCTCTTCTGTTGCAGGAACTGCTCCCGGCATCAGAGCCTTTGCCGCTTCATCTGCACGGACCTCCACATGCTTCTCCTTAAGGCGTCCGGCCAGTACCGGCAGAAAATCATCCTTCACCTTACGGTTTACAAGAAGGGACTCGCATGCATTGCATACACCCACACGCTGGGTCTTTGCATTGATCACAATATCCGCTGCCATCTGAAGGTCTGCAGTCTCGTCCACATAGATATGGCAGTTTCCGGTTCCGGTCTCGATGACAGGGATCGTACTCTGGTTTACCACTGCTTTGATCAGTCCTCTTCCGCCACGTGGGATCAGTACATCCACATACCGGTTCAGCTTCATAAATTCCGCAGCCGTTTCTCTGGAGGTATCCTGGATCAGCTGGATGGCATCCTCGGTAATGCCGCAGGCTTTTAATGCCTCACGGATACAGTTGACAATGGCAGTATTGGAATGGATCGCGTCGCTTCCACCCTTCAGGATCACGACATTTCCGGTTTTGAAACAAAGACCGAATGCATCTGAGGTAACATTGGGACGTGCTTCGTAAATAATGCCAATCACACCTAAGGGAACACGTTTCTGTCCGATCAGAAGTCCGTTGGGACGTTTTTTCATACCGGTAACTTCCCCGATGGGATCTTCAAGACCGGTAAGCTGACGAAGTCCGTCTGCCATTCCTTCGATCCTCTCCGGTGTCAGCATCAGACGGTCGATCAGTCCTTCCGGCATCTGATTCTTTTTGCCGTTTTCCACATCCAGGGCATTGGCCTTCAGGATCTCATCGGTATGAGCGACAAGAGCCTTTGCCACAGCTTCCAGGGTTTTATTTTTGTCATTTGTGGAAAGATTTCGAAGGACTGACTCCGCATCTTTCGCATTCTGTCCCAGTTTTTCAAGCATTTCATTCATTTCCAAATATTCCTGCCTTTCTTTCTGTCTTTACAGCAATATCTTACTGTGCATCGCGGTATATATTCTCTTCCGTCACAATGACCTGCGGACGGATATCCGTAGGCTCTGTGGGAACCTCCGGAAGGATCTGGAAGGAAAATCCTACTGCAACGCGGCAGACCTCCGGATGTTTTTCCAGAAAACGGTCATAAAAACCTCCGCCATAGCCTACCCGGTTGCAATTCACGTCAAAAGCCACCCCGGGCATGACCATCATGGCTTCTTCCCAAGAAACCGTTTCTCCGTCTTCCTTTGGCTCCGGGATCCCGAAGTAGCCGGATTCCAGCTGACTGAAATCGGTCAGTCTGTAAAATACCATATCCTTTCCGAAAACCTTTGGCACTGCCACTTCCTTGCCATCTTTCCAGGCCTGCTCGATGATGTAGCGTGTGATCACTTCATGGTTATAATCTGCGTATGCCATGATCCGTTCTGCATTCCGGTATTCCGGAAGCTGTGTCAGGGCCTCTGTGATCCGGAGACTGTTTTCCCGGATCCAGGCATCGGTATGTTCTTTTCTGGCTTTGAAGATCTTTTTTCTAATTTCCTTTTTTTCTTCCATATTTTTCTCCAAGATTGGTGATGCTGCCATCCTTTTCTTTGATATCGATATTATTCAGATGCGCACGGAGATTTCCTTTCACTGCATCCAGATATTCTCTCCGAAGCTTCGCCTGTTCCACCTTTTCTTCCTCGGTAAGACCTACACTTTTCTGTTTATGTGCCAGTGCGTTGATCCTGTCGATCTTGATATTGTCCATCATAATGATACTCTCCTTAAAGCAGTTTTTCGATATAATCAATGAGGAAGAATTCTTCCTTCTTGTTTCCTACAAATAATGTTCCGCAGCTCCTGCCTTCCACGATCCTGTGGATGTTGTGGAAGTCGTTTCCGTTGGCAATGACCATGTCGGCCCCTGCCGCAGTGGCGATGATCGCAGCGGTAAGCTTGGTCGCCATTCCGCCGGTGCCTACATTGCTTCCTGTGGAGGATTTGCCAAGCTTACGCATATTGTCATCCATGTTTTCTACAATGTCGATAAACTGTGCATCCGGATTGGAATTGGGATCGTCTGTAAAAAGACCGTCAATATCGGACATGAGGATCAGAAGATCCGCATCGATCAGTGCAGCAACCACAGAGGAAAGGGTATCGTTGTCTCCGAATTTTACCAAATTCTGGAATTCGTAGGAGGATACCGAGTCGTTCTCATTTACAATGGGGATCACCTTTTCTGCCAGAAGCTGCTGGAAGGTATTCTGGGCATTCCTGCGGTTGGTATTGTTGACCATGGTATTCTTGGTCATCAGGATCTGTGCCACCATCTGATTGTATTCCCCGAAAAGCTTCTGATAAATGGTCATCAGCCTGGCCTGTCCCACAGCTGCACAGGCCTGCTTTTTCTCAAGCTCTGCCGGCTTTCCCTTCATACCCAGTGCAGCTGCACCTACCGCAATGGCTCCGGAGGATACCAGCACTACGTCTTTCCCCTGGTTATGAAGGTCGCTGAGCTCTCTGGCCAGGATCTCCAGCTTACGGAAATCCAGTCTTCCTGTTTCTGCGTGGATCAGTGATGATGATCCGATCTTGATAACGATGCGTTTCTTGTCTTTCAGTCGTTCCCTGTAATTTGCGTTCATGTTTTTTGTTTCTCCTGATACCTGTATATTAGTCTTACTGATAAGTAACGGAATCAATCCGGTCATTCTGTACGATCTCCACCCAGGTAGTACCCGGATTCAGGCGGATCTCCTGTTCATTTCCGTCGTAATAATGCGTGATTCCCCATGGAGAATCCTTTTCCCAGCGGATATCAATAGCTCTGCCTCTGGTAATAAACTTGCCCTCTCCGCCGGAAATGGCATCAATATTCAGATAGCCGTTTCCATCGTAGGCCGGGCAGGATGAATACTGAAGGATGATATTGTCGCAGGTAAGCGGTTCATTATCCAGCTGATCCACATGTTCCTTGCCAAACTGGAACCGCTTATATTCCTTTGTCTCTTCATCGTATTCATACCACGGATGATTGTCAGTAAAATTATCCAGCTTCACAAGGCTGGCTGTGATCCCATCCGGTACAGTCTCTGTACCATCTTCTGCAAAAAGATAATGTCCGGTATATTCTTCTTTATATTCCTGGCTGTATCCCATAGCATCTATGCCTGCCTGAAGGTGGCTGGCATCTGTATAGGCATTGTGAGGTGCCTTCCTGTCTGTTGTGCGGAAAAAAGCCAGCTTGCCGATCTGGATCCCGTTGAGGTTATCGACCACATGCTGCTCCAGATAAGGCAGTGCATAGGCAGCCTGTCCGTAATGGGCATAGATCGCATTAAATTCGTTGGCATAAAAGAGATAATAGTCACGGCAGCTGCGAACGGAACCGATCCGTTCCAGCTCATCGTAATCTTCGAGAATACCCATAAGACGGGTAATATTACCTTCCACCGGCGCTTCGTAAACAACACCGGCATGTCCGATACCACTCTGGGGAGCTCCGACACTGTTGTTGCCCATCATCACGGCAACCGGTCTTCTCCGTCCAATGCTCTCCGGAACATTTTCGCCGGTAAGATAGCTCTTTACCTGGGTTTCTTCCTGCTTTTCCTCATTGGGGACAAAGCCTACCAGATCCTGCCCTGCTCCAAAAGCGGGAACAGTCTGGGCAATGCAGATGCATGCAGCTGTGATACCTGCCAGGATACCTGTCTTTTTCATTCTCATATATTACCTCCTTTTCTTAAAGCGGAAGAGTTTTCCGCTTAGCTTTTCCGTGGGACAGCCCGTCTAGCGGTTGATCCCCAGCTCCTTCAGTGCCGCTGCCTGCTTGGCTTCCATAACCTTTGCCTCATCCTCTGTCATATGATCATAGCCCAGAAGATGCAGCATACTGTGTGCCACCAGGAAACAGAATTCCCTTGTCACACTATGTCCGTATTCCTCTGCCTGGGCAAAAACCTTGGGCACGGAGATCATGATATCTCCAAGAAGGAGTTCATCACTGTCCAGATCAAAATAGGACTCATCCTCTTCCACAACGGAATAATCCGCCGGTGTCTCAAAGGGGATCATAGGAAATGACAGCACATCCGTAGGAGCCTGGATATTCCGGAATTCCGTATTTACCCTCTTGATCTCCTCGTTGTCTGTCAGGACAAGATTGACCTGTCCGTCATAGGGACATTTTTCCATTTCAAGAACCTTGTCCGCAACCTGGGATGCAAGGGCAGCATAGTCAATGCCTAACTCCTGATCTGTCTCATATTCGATATTTATGGTCATCTTCTGTACTCCTTATTTTTTACAGCATACCTGTCATCCTTCCTGGATTTGGCAGGCTTCTGTTTTTTTTCATAATCGTCATAGGCCTGTACGATCTGCTGTACAAGTGGATGACGTACAACATCCTTGCTGGTCAGCTGACAGAATCCGATGTCATCGATCTTCTTCAGCACCTTCATCGCCACATCCAGACCAGACGTGGCGTCCCTGGGAAGGTCCTTCTGGGATGCATCACCTGTGATGATCACCTTGGAACCGAAGCCGATCCTGGTCAGGAACATCTTCATCTGGGCAGGTGTGGTATTCTGTGCCTCATCCAGGATGATGAAGGCATTATCCAGTGTACGTCCCCTCATATAGGCAAGAGGGGCAACCTCGATGAGCCCCTTCTCCATGTTTTTGGCAAAGCTGTCTGCGCCCATGATCTGATACAATGCGTCATAAAGAGGACGCAGATAGGGATCGACCTTGCTCTGGAGATCGCCAGGAAGGAATCCCAGCTTCTCGCCTGCCTCAATGGCGGGTCTGGTAAGAATGATCCTGGAAACCTCCTCATTGCGAAAAGCAGTTACTGCCATAGCCATGGCAAGATAGGTTTTGCCGGTTCCGGCAGGTCCCACGCCGAACACGATCATCTTCTTACGGATCTGTTCCACATAATCCTTCTGTCCGAGAGTCTTAGGCTTGATGGGTCTGCCCTGTATGGTATTACAGATAAAATCCTTGTCGATCTCCTCCATCACGGAGCCGATCTTCTCCATGGCAAGGGAAAGTGCGTAATTCACATTCTGCTGTGTGATGGTATTGCCTCTGCCCGCAAGTGTGTTCAGTTCCTCCACGATCGCCCTGGCCTGTGTGGCTCCCTCCTGGCTTCCCAGGATCTTAAGAGAACCGTCACGGAAGATCATGGTTACGTTCAGAGTACGTTCGATCAGCTTCAGATGCTCGTCAAACTGTCCGAAAATATTCGCCTGGCGGTCTGCCGGCACATCCACATATAATTCGATAATGCTGCTAGCCATCCTCTGGTGTCCTTTCTTTTGGCTGCGTCTTTTTTTCTGTGGGGGCTTCTCTTCCGGTCCGTTCAATGACGGTAAGAGTGCCTCTGCTGACGCAGTCCTGGTGATTTATTTCTATTTTAACATTATTTTCAGATATTTGAACCCCTTTTTCTATTAATTTTTCTTCATAAGCATAAAGCCTTTGTATGGCCTGTTTTTTTGCGACATCCTCCGTCAGCTGCTCTTTCTGTACTTCGTACTTCCTGATCGCAGCGATCCCCAGGGTAACAGGAGAACGAAAAATCCCGATACTGAAAAGAGGTTCCCGGCTGACGAGGCGTTCCTCATTTTGTTTCAGAGGAGAGGAAAAGTCCAGAAACCAGTTTCCCAGCTGAAAAAAAAGCCTTGTTTTCTTTTTATCGGACCATACCTTTTTCTCTATGTCCAACGGAAAGGTATCGTAATAGGCAATGGTATGTCGGATGTAAATATCCGCATCTGCCTGAACATATGCATAGCGGATGACCTCCTGACTGTCATCGGTGATGTCCACGATCCCGGAAACCAGTTCCTGACCTTTTTTTATTTCATCCCCAGCCCTGACAAGAGGAGTTCCCTGCCGTGTGACCATGGAATCGATCACACCGTCCAGAGTTGAAAACAGACTGCATGCTCTTTCTTCCGGCTCTGCTTTTTCTCCGGCAGTTCCCTCCCGGATCTCAAAACGCAGGCCCGTTCCCGAAAATCCGGCAGACACCCAGGTGATCTCCGGAAATTCTCTTCGCAGGGAAGCTGCAAGTGCACTGCAGCTGATCTTTTTTCTGGATACTCCGAAACAGACCCCCTGCTCTTTCAGAAAGCTCATCAGCTGGGGTGTGGGATTTAAAATATTTCCCCGGATCTCAACGTTCCACACTCTGCCTGACAGAAAAAAAAGGAGGCAGCAAACTGCCAGAAACCCCGCGGGGATCATTTTTCTTCTTTTACAGAAAAGCAGAAAAAACAAAGGTCCTCTTTTTTTCAGGATGTGGATATGTACCCCTGTTTTTCTCCGCAGTGGCGAGATCTGCAGAAAATCCGCTACCCTCATGGTGAGCTGAAGCTCCGTCTCACCGGTACAGATGATCCTTTTCAGATCCATTTCCCTGCCTCTGCACAGATTCACAAACCGCTGGCACTGCTGCCCCTTAACAGAAACCCGCACAAAACCTGGGATCATTACTTATTTCCCTCCTCCAGCGTAATGCTTTCGATCTGCCCGCGGATACATAGTTCAAGGGTTGTGTAGCAGGGGATCACAAGGTTTTTCCCACGGATCACAAGTCTGCCGGAAGGTGTCAGTATCAGGATCTCCTCCCTTGTATAGCTCTGGATATTCCGGTAATTTTCGATCACTGCCCGGCGTTTTCCCGTAAGTATCACCTGCACCTCCCGAAATGCCGGTTCCCCGGGAAGCTCCAGAAAAGCTGACATTTTTCTCATTAAAAAAATCCTCCGGCTTTTATCATTAATCTATGCCGGAGGATTTCTTCTTATGTATCTTTCACTGTATCTGCTTTTTGTCTTTTATCTGCGGATCAGCACCATGGAAAACCAGAGAATGGTATTTCCACCCAGATTGTATTCCATAGCTTCCTTTTCTACGATCTCACTGACTACCACGCCATAGCTTTCCAGACATGGATGCATATGCTCCGGAAAACGGCATGGTTTTCCGTCCAGATAGGCACAGCGTTCACAGAAGTCACAGGATTCCGTAGAAAGCGTAAAGGTCTCATAGCCCTCTCCCTCCAGAAAATCACGTACCTTCTCTGTAAGCGCTTCGTGTTCCATTCTTGTGGAAAGCATCTCCTTCATGTTCATGATATCCGATACCTCCGCAACGCTGGAAAAGAAAACTGCTTTCGGATAGCTTCGGATCTTCTTTTCGCATTCTGACAGCTCTCCCACTGCCGGAGGACAGGCCCATGTGCTTCCATAACGTTCACATTCCTGTTTACAGATCGTGCGTACACGTGACTGTACTTTAATATCCCCGGTATCCAGCACACGATACTCAAAAATGGGATACTGGGAAATAAACTCATCAAATTTTTCTTTTATACTGTTCATACCTTTAAGATCTCCTGTTCTCCAAAAAGGCTCATAACTGCTGCCTCATAGTCACCAAAATGCTGGGATTTTTTGATCTTTTTCAGATATCTGGCATAATTGGTAAAGCCTGGTGCCATATAACTCCACAATTCCTTCATGCGGAAAAGTACATTTCGTTCTCCTGAAAGATATTCCTGATAATCCCGGTAAAGACGGTCATGGAACTGCCGCAACTTTTTTCGGTATTCTTCCCGGTGATCCTCTCCGTCTTCTTTTTGCATAATGGCATCCAGAAGATAGGGCCTTGCGATCAGGCCTCTTCCGTACATGACGCTGTCTGCATCCGGAAATTTCTCCCGAATTTCCTGATAAGCCTCCACTGAAAAAATATCCCCGTTATATCCCAGGGGAACCTTCAGCTTTTCCCTTGCCTCCTCATACAGTCCATATCTGGGAACTCCCTTATAATGATCCTTCAGAAGGCGTGGATGGATGATCAGCTCCTTCAGCGGATATCTGCCGTAGACCTCAAGAAGCCGTTCCCAGTCTTCCTCATAATCCGTTCCCACTCTTGTTTTTATGGAGATCTCCATCCCGGTCTTTTCGAAGATCTCATCCAGAAAACGTTCCAGCTTATCCGGCTCGCCCAGGAAACCGGCACCCTTTCCCTTGGCTGTGACAGTTCCCGATGGGCATCCCAGATTGAGATTTACTTCCCTGTGTCCGTATTCATCCCGGAAGATATGGGCTGTTTTCACAAAATCCTCCGCATTGTTGGTCAGGATCTGGGGGATCACCGGAAGATCTCCGTTGGTTTCCGGTGATACCTCTTTGATCTCCTTGCTACTGAGACGTTTATTGGGCTTGGCAGTGATGAAGGGAGTAAAGTATTTATCCATGGGATAAAAACAGTCATGATATGCATTCCGGTAAACCCAGTTGGTTACGCCCTCCATAGGTGCCAGATAATTCTTCATTGTTTATCCTCCTTCATCCGGAAATAGATCTGCTTTCTCCCTCCGCTTCCTGTGGGGATCCTGCCTGTCTCATAATTTCCCAGAGATTTGATAAAGGGGGTCAGCTTGGAATATCCGTAATTACGCACATCAAAATCCGGAAGTCGTTTCCCAAGCTGATCGCCCAGCTGTCCGGAGGAAAGCCATCCCTCTTCGTCAGAAAATTTCTCGATGATGGCATTAATGGCCTTGCGTACCCGCTTGAGATCTTTGTTCTTCCTGGAGCCGGAGCTGCTCTGTTTGCTGCTGTTTCCGGATTTTTTAGCTTCTGCTGCAGTAGCCAGATCTTCCTTCTTCTCTTCCTCCTGTTGGTTGCGATAGAGAAGATCCAGATATTTAAACTGGTTACATGCGGAAATAAACGGCTTCGGCGTCTTCTCCTCACCCATACCCAGGACCAGCATTCCGGATTCCCGGAGCCTTGCTGCCAGACGGGTGAAATCACTGTCCGAAGAAACGATACAATATCCATCCACATTTCCGGAATACAGAATATCCATGGCATCAATGATCATCGCCGAATCGGTGGCGTTTTTTCCGGTGGTATAGCTGTACTGCTGGATAGGAATGATGGAATCCTCCAGAAGAACCTTTTTCCAGGAGGAAAGCCGTGCACTGGTCCAGTCTCCATAGATCCGTTTGTAGGTGGCTATGCCGATGTTTGCCACTTCATCCACGATGATCTTGATGTATTTGTCTGATACATTATCTGCATCGATCAGTATTGCAATTCTTAATTCGTTGTCCATAAATCCAACCTTTTCTGTTTAATCTGTGCCGTCTCCGATGCGGATCAATGCTCCAGCATGATCTTGAGGATCTCTCTGTCTGTTTCCTTCATACCGTCTTTTCCGATCTGTCCCACACAGCTGATGGTCTCTGCGGTTTCTTCCTGGAGAATTCCTGTATAAGGTGCATAAGACTGCCCGTTCATGGCAAGATGATGCGCCAGGAAGGCTGCGTCAAGACAGGCTGCGATCTTGGCAGCACAGGAGATCTTGGCCCCATCACAGATGATTCCCGGAATATTGGCAAGGGTATTCTCAATCGTTTTTTTGATCAGGGAAATATCTCCGCCTACCATATAGGTAATGGCAGCTCCGGCTGCACAGGAGGCCGATACCGCACCGCAGAAGGCAGACAGCTTCCCTATATATTGCTTCTGATAAACTGTGAGGAGATTGGAAAACACCAGAGCCCTGTAGAGGCTGTAATCCGGCAGCTCCATCTCTCTTGCATAGACGATCAGCGGAACAGAGCATGCAATTCCCTGATTTCCGCTTCCGGAATTGATGACAACCGGCATATCACAGCCACCCATACGTGCCTCAGAAGCCGCTGCAGTAAGACTTCTCATTCTGGTGAGCATATCGTGAGAATAATTTTCACGAATCACGCGCCCGATACCCAGGCCGTATTTTCCGGTCATTCCCTCATGAGCAATGGCCATATTGCTTCTGATCTGCGCATCCAAAAGCTCCTTTACATCGGAAAGCTCTACGGTATCTGCAAATTCCCGAATATCCTCCAGATTTAACAGGCCGCGGTCCGTCTCTTCCTTTTCTTCCACTGCTTTATCTGCATCAAGGAGGATCTCTCCGTTTTTGCTGATCCTGGTCACGTTAATATGGTCGTATTTGATCTCCAGGCTGACGGCATCTTCACCAGCATACATTTCGATGATAATGTGAAGGACTACCGGCGTGTCCAGAAGCTCCACCTTACAGATATCTGCCTCCAGAAGTTCCCGGCAGCGTGCCCTGCCCTTTTCATCGACTTTGGAAAGAACTTCCATATTCAGTGAGGCATCTCCTGCCACCGCCCCAAGGATCACACCTGCAGGAATCCCCTTTAAGCCTCCTGAATTGGGAATGATCACACAACGCACATTTTTGATGATATTTCCGGAACATTTTGCTACGATACGCTCCGGCTCTTTCCCAAGGATCTCTCTTGCTCTTGCCGCACCATAGGCCAGAGCGATCGGTTCTGTACATCCCATAGCCGGGATCATCTCCTCACGGAGGATCGCCAGATAGTTTTTATATATATTTTTGTCCACTTTTTTATTTACCTTCCCGTATTTTATGATCATTTCTTTTCCTGATATTTATGACATGCTACCATATGTCCCGGCTCCACCTGACGAAGTGCCGGGGTTTCCTGTCTGCAGCGTTCCTCACACCACGGACAGCGGTTATGGAAGCGGCAGCCCCCAATAGATCTGGACTGTACTCCGGTATCCGTAACGATCTGATCCAGAGTTTTGACTCTCGGGTCCGGAACCGGAATCGAGGAGATCAGCATTTTTGTATAAGGATGCAGCGGATTGGAATAGAGCTTATCTGCATCTGCGATCTCCATGAGATTTCCAAGATAAAGCACCCCGATCTCATCACAGATCTTCTGGACCACCTGCAGCTGATGGCTGATGAACAGATAGGTCAGCCCGTATTTTTCCTGAAGATCCTGAAGCATCTGGACGATCTGGGCCTGCAGAGAAACATCCAGTGCAGAAATGGGCTCATCGCAGACTACAAATTCCGGCTGTACGGAAAGTGCTCTTGCAATGGAAATCCTCTGACGCTGTCCGCCGGAAAACTCATGAGGATACTTCAGAAGATCCTGCTCTTTGAGGCCAACCACGCGGATCAGTTCTTTTGCACGCTCCTTACGTTCCTTTGGAGTGTACATTTTATGGATTGCCATAGGCTCACAGATGATATCCTGCACTGTATGGCTTGGGTCCAGAGAGGAATAGGGATCCTGAAAAACGGACTGCATTTTTTTGCGGTATGGAAGCAGTTCTTTTTCCCCCATGGCTCCGATCTCTGTTCCTTCATAAAAAATCTCACCGCCTGTGGGTTTATGATAACGTAGGATTGCCTTTCCGATGGTAGATTTTCCGCTTCCGGATTCTCCTACCAGACCGAAGGTTTTCCCCTTTTCAATCGAAAAGCTTACCTGATCCACAGCCTTCAGTATGCCCGGCTTAAAGGACAGAAGCTTCGGAGATTTCTGTTTAAAATATACTTTCAGATCTTTTACTTCAATTAAGGGCTTGCTCATCTCTTCTCCTCCCTTCTGTGACAGAATATCCTGTGTCCCTCTGAAGCCTCATAATATTTCGGAAGACAGGCTTCACAGGTTTTGTCCGCATATTTACAGCGATTCAGGAAGGGACACAGATCACCGTTTCCGTCCGAAAGATCTCTCTCCAGAAACTGTTCAAAGGTACCTCCCACCCGCGGCATGCTTGCGATCAGTGCCTGTGTATAGGGATGTCCCGGATGAAGAAAGATCTCTTCTACCGTTCCCTCTTCCACCACGTAGCCACCACACATGACAGCTACCCGTTTACAGGTCTGCGCTACAACGCCCAGATCATGGGTGATCAGGATGATGCTCATATTGTTTTTTTTCTGAAGTTCCAGAAGCAGATGAAGGATCTGCGCCTGGATCGTAACATCCAGGGCTGTGGTGGGCTCATCTGCGATCAGGATCTTCGGATCACTGCTCATGGCCATGGCGATCATCACACGCTGGCGCATACCGCCGGAAAGCTCGTGGGGATAGCTGTTCATAGCCTTTTCCGGGTCTGTGATGCCAACGGCTGTGAGAAGCTCCAGCACCCGGGCCTTTGCTTCTTTTTTGTTCATATTGGTATGGCGCCGGATCAGCTCTACCATCTTATTGCCAACAGTGTAAACCGGATTCAGTGCGGAAAGAGAATCCTGAAAGATCATGGCGATCTCACCACCGCGGATCTCACGGAGCGCTGCTTCATTTTTCTTCAGGATATCTTCTCCCCGGAACAGGATCTCACCACCCATGATCTTACAGTTGGATGGTCCGAGACGGAGAATGGATTTGGTGGTCACGCTTTTTCCGCTTCCGGACTCTCCTACGATCCCGAAAAAATCCCCCTCACCGATGGCAAAACCTGCACCTTTTACTGCCTGTGTCTCTCCAAGGTCTGTAAAGAAAGACACCTTCAGATCTTTTACTTCCAGTAATTTTTCCATATGTAAATGTCCTCCTTACTTGGGCTCGAATACTTTTCTTAATACTTCTCCCAGATAATTGAAGCTGACGACCGTGATCAGGATCAGGATTCCGGGGAAAATAGCCAGATACGGTGCCTGCTGGATATAGCGCTGTGCATTGCTCAGCATACTTCCCCAGGAAGCCGTAGGCGGCTGGATACCCAGGCCGAAAAAGCTCAGTGCAGATTCCATCAGGATGGCATTGGCAATGTTCATGGTTGCAGCCACGATAATGGTAGGCATGATGTTAGGCAGGATATGATGTACAATGGTGGAGAATTTCTTCTGTCCGGAGATCTTTGCATAGATGACATACTCTCTCTCGTTCAGGGAAATAGTCTCGCCACGGACGATCCTGGCAATATTCATCCAGGTCAGAAAGCCGATGATCAGGACAATGTTCTGAAGTCCCGGTTTCAGGAAGGCATTCATAACGATCATGATCAGGAATGTCGGAAGGCTCATCAGTGCATCCACCAGACGCATCAGCACTGCATCCACCGTTCCTCCCACAAAACCGCTGATGGAACCGATGATCACACCAAGGGCTGTCGAAAGCACCATGGAAAGGAAGCCCACCAGAAGGGATGCTCTTCCTCCGTAAATACAGCGAGCCAGATAATCCCGTCCCATATCATCCGTACCGAAAAGGTGTGCCATGGATGGAGCATTCAGTCGCTCTGTGGCGCTGATGGCATTGGGATCTACCGGATACAAAAAGGCAAAAATGGAGATCAGTGCCAGCAGGATGATCGCTGCTGCACCTGCCACTGCAAGTTTATTTGTCTTAAAACCAAGTTTGATATTTTTCCAGATATTTTCTCTCATGTCCCTTTACCTCCTAACATCCTGCTTTGCGGATCCTCGGATCAAAGACAGCATACAGGATATCTGCCAGAAGATTTCCGAGCACCACGAGAAGCGCGGTAAACATGGTGATTCCCATGATCAGGGGATAATCATACTGCATAACAGCGGTCACTGCCAGCTGACCGATTCCCGGCCATGCAAAAACCTGCTCGGTGATAATGGCACCGGAAACCAGAGACTGCAGGCTCATTCCGAGAACTGTGATCATAGGAAGCATGGCATTTTTCAGTACATGTCGGAAAAGGATTCCAGACTCTTTCATTCCGTAAGCCTTCTGCACCATAACATAATCGGAGGACATTTCCGTAATGGTACTGCTTCTTAAATACCGGATGTACTGTGAAGCATTTGCAAAGGTCAGAACTGCGCAGGGCATGACCATATGCAGGATCAGATCTCCTAAGGAACGGTTGCCGTCTGAATGCATACCGATACTTGGCAGGATATGGAGATGCACACTGAAGAGATAGATCAGCATGATACCGAACCAGAACGTAGGAATGGAGATACCTACATAACAGAACATGCTGGTGATCTTATCCAGAACACCATTTTTATTCTTTCCGGAATACAGGCCCAGTACAATGGCAATGAGAAAACCAAGCAGCATGCTGGTTCCCATTAGGATCACGGTTGCGGGAAGCCTCTCCAGCATCTGTGTCAGGACCGGTCGATTATTCATCAGGGAATTTCCGAAATTCCCGTGAAGGATCCTTCCCAGCCACAGAAAGTACTGCTCATAGACAGGCTTTGTAAGTCCCAGGCTTTCTCTCAGGTTCTGGATATATTCTTCACTCATATTTGGTTCCACATAAGTCAGGACAGGATCTCCGGGCGCTGCTTTTGTCAGTGCAAAGCAGAGAACAGAGACAATAAACAGTGTCAGAATACACTGTATCAGACGGTTTACGATCTTCTTCAAAATGTACCTCCTTTATTTTCCCCGAAAACAGGAAATCGGCTGGCGCAAAAACGCGTCAGCCTCTTTCTGTTTCCGGTATTCATCCGCTATAAAATTATTTATTTCTCCAATGTGTAGATCTTGGAATAATCATAATAAATAGTTTTTAACAGACATTCATCAAAGCCTCCGAAATCTTTACTTACCGCATAGAAACCATTGGAATAAGCGATCGGATAGATATACATGTTATCATTGATCGTATTCTGGATCTCCTTATAAATCTCGCCACGTTTTGTCTCATCTGCAGTGCTGTTGCCCTCTTCCCACAATGCATCCAGATCTGTATCCTTGATCCTGGAATAGTTGGAACGGCTGACGGAAGAACTCATGTCTGCATAAAGGCTCGGCTCTTCTCCCAGAGTGTAGAAGCTCAGTACCAGATCATAATCTGTGCACTCCGTATCCTTTGTCTTATTCTTGAAGGTAGACTCATCTGTAGGAAGAAGATTGATGGTGATTCCTACATTGGCAAGGGCAGACTGTACATACAGAGCTTCACTCTCCATTGTCTTATCTGTGGAGATATACATCAGGTTCAGAGAAAGACTTGTCTTTCCTGCTTCGGAAAGGAGCTCCTGTGCTTTAGCCGGATCATTGTCGTAGGTATTGTCCGGTTTTGTATAGTAGAGTGTATCCGGTGTAAAAATAGAATCTGCAGGCTCTGCATAATCCTCGGAAAGGAAAGCAAACTGACAGAACTCCTCTTTATTCAGTGCGTATGCAATCGCCTGACGTACCTTTACATCCTGAAGATCTTCGTTCAGCTCATTCATGAACATGGCGTTGACACGTCCGGAATTATAGGTATTGATGTTTACGTTATCGTAAGCACTGACGGTATCGTAATCATCTGCGCTGATCAGACGTGCATCCAGATCTCCGCTTGCAAGTGCCGCATTGGCGGAGCTGGAATCCTTTACGATCTTGAAGGTGATGGAATCCAGATTTACATCATCAAAATAGTCATCGAATTTTGTTACTTTATAATACTCTCCGGATTTGTATTCCTCGAACTTAAAAGGACCACTTCCCACCGGTTCATTGTTGAGATCACTTTCTCCGATATTCTCCACGCCGTCATAAATATGCTTCGGAATACAGTAAACCTGGCTCAGTCCGCCAAGAAATCCTGCGGAAGATGATCCAAGGGAAATCTTGACTGTAAGGTCATCAACCTTCTCTGCCTCTACTGCCTTGTCATTAACGTATCCGTAAGAAGAATACGGAACATTCTGCTTCTCATCTACCAGCACCTGCATGGTGAATACCACATCATCGGCTGTGATCGGCTGACCGTCATGCCATTTCAGTCCGTCTTTGAGCTTCAGTGTGAATTCGCTGGCATCATCATTGGCTGTTACACTTTCGCAAAGTCCGTTTCCATAATACATCTCTCCGTTCACGATCTCAAAAAACGGGCTGTACAGTGCCTGCATCATATCGAAGCTTGTCTGATCCACAACATAAAGCGGATTGATGTTCTGCGGATCTGCTGTTTCTGCAATGGTAATATTTCCGCCTTCCGCCTTGGTTCCTTCTGTTTCTGCTGCAAAAGCAGTCATTCCTGACATAACAGTTGTTCCTGCCACTGCAGCTGCCAGAAGCGCTGCCAGTACTTTTTTTCTCATTTCCTGTTCCTCCTGTGTTTCAGTGAGTATTCCTCTTTTCCCACCAGTTTAATATGATATAGGTAAAATAATACTATACCATATTACCTTTGTCAAGCTGTCCCTGGCTCTTCAGAGATTTTTTTACTGCATTTCGTTAAAGCTTGTATTTATTCTACATACAGATCACACAGGCGTCAAGATAAATTTTCTGTATCTTGCCTCTGATCTATATATATTTCCTTAATTCGTCATATTTTTGATCCAGTGTCCGTAATTGCACTTCAAAAATGCAGGCACGCATTTAAAGATCTGATCTGCATTCAGGCAGCATACCACCACTGCCGGAGATGCCTTGACCACAAATGCCATAAACATGGACAGAGGGATCACGATCCCCCAGGTACTGATCAGATCCACCTTCATGGAATAGGCGATGCTTCCGCTTCCCCGGATGATACCACCGTTTGTCGGCATCTGATAGGACATTCCTACCATTACTACACTTAAGTCATTACCGAAAGCCCGAAGGCAACCCCTGCAATTTCCACACAGCGCAGTGTAGCAAGCAGGATCTGCGTCACCGCAAAGAAAAAGTAAGTAAACCGGATGATCGCCAGATAGGAAAGACCGGCTTCGATAATCGCCTGATCTGTTGTAAAAAGCCCCAGCAGCTGTGTTGGAAAAAGGCTGGCCAGGATAAACAGCACAAGGGCAATAAAAAAGCCTGTGCGCATGGCCCAGGCACTGATCTTTCTTACCGGCTCTGTCTCTTTCTTTCCCCAGTACTGACTTCCGAATATGACAAGTCCGTCTCCCAGCGCCATAAGCAGCTGCTGAAAGACGAACTGTACCTGGTTTACGGTAGTCACACCGGATAATGCAGTTTCGCTGAAGGCTCCAAGCATAATGTTGTCCGCAAGATTGACACTTAAGGTCACTACATTCTGCTGCACCAGCATGGAGCATAATTTCAGAAAATTACGATAAAAATTCTTCATCAATCTTTTACGATGGCAATGATATCATCTGCGTTGATCACCAGATATTTCTCACCCTCATATTTGATCTCGGTTCCTGTGTATTTTCCGTAGATCACACGGTCGCCCGGCTTTACCTGTACCGGTACTTCTTTACCGTCTACGACCTTACCGCCACCTACTGCGATAACCTCTGCCTGCTGGGTTTTCTCCTTGGAGCTGTCCGGAAGTACGATGCCGGATGCGGTTTTGTCTTCTGTCTCAAAATATTTTACGATAACTCTGTCTGCAACTGGTTTTAATGCCATATTCATTTCCTTCTTTCTGTGATTATTAGCACTCTTAAGCTCCGAGTGCTACTCTTTTTTTATCATACTACATATCCGAAAATTGTCAAGATATTTGCAGATATGTAGTATGATATTATTTATGATAGGGCTCTCCACTGATGATACGATAGCTGCGGTAGATCTGTTCCAGAAGGATCACACGCATCAGCTGATGAGGAAATGTCATCTTCGAAAAGCTTAAAGCATAGTCTGATCTCTTCAGTACTTCTTTTCCAAGACCGATAGAGCCGCCGATCACAAACTGGATATGGCTGGTCCCACGTATTCCCAGCTCGTTGATCTTCCGTGCGAAATTCTCAGAGGTCAGCTGTTCGCCTCCGATCTCCAGAGTGATCACAAACGCATCCTCCCGGATATATTTAAGAAGACGCTCCCCTTCCTTGTTCCGAATGGCATCTTCTACTGTTTCGCTGGCATTATCCGGTGTTTTTTCGTCGGACACTTCTATGATCTCCAGCTTGCAGTAACGCCCGAGGCGCTTGGAATACTCCGCAATGGCATCCCGCAGATATTTTTCCTTGATCTTCCCTACTGTCAGGATACTTATTTTCATCCGCCGTTCTCCTCCAGATAATTCTCAAATTCTTCTACTGACATCAAAACCTTCCTTGGCTTGGTTCCTTCCTCCGGACCTACCACTCCTGCGTCACAAAGCTGATCCATGATCCTTGCCGCACGGTTAAATCCGATCTTGAACATACGCTGGAGCATACCGATGGAGGCCTTTTCCTTCTCAATGATAAATTTACCGGCTTCTGTAAAATAGACATCTCTGTCACCGCCGCCGGCTCCTCCCGGGACACCGGCTGTATTGACCTGCTTCTCGATGGAGGTATCATAAACAGCACCCTGATTTTTGTCAGAAACATATTCTACGACTGCACTGACCTCCTCATCTGAAACAAAAGCGCCCTGCAGTCTGGCCGGCTTCTGATACCCCTGAGGATAAAACAGCATATCGCCCTTGCCAAGAAGCTTCTCGGCACCGTTCATATCCAGGATCGTCCTTGAATCCACACCGGAGGATACAGAAAATGCGATCCTGGACGGCATATTGGCCTTGATCAGACCTGTGATGACATTGACCGATGGCCTCTGGGTAGCAATGATCAGATGGATACCTGCTGCACGTGCCAGCTGGGCCAGACGGCAGATCGCATCCTCAACTTCTCCCGGCGCAACCATCATAAGATCCGCAAGCTCGTCCACGATGATCACGATCTGCGGCATCTTCTCAGGTGCCTTTTCTCCCTCCGGGACACGCATATTGGCAACCTTTTTGTTATATTCTCCAAGATTACGTACCCCATATTCCGCAAAGGCATTGTAACGGCTGGTCATCTCGGAAACAGCCCAGTTCAACGCACCGGCCGCTTTCTTCGGATCTGTGACCACCGGAATGAACAGGTGCGGGATCCCGTTGTATACACTGAGCTCCACCACCTTCGGATCGATCATGATCAGACGCACCTCATCCGGTGTAGCCTTATAAAGGATGCTGATGATCAGCGTATTGATGCAGACGGATTTTCCGGAGCCGGTTGCTCCGGCGATAAGAAGATGCGGCATCTTGGCAATATCTGCCACTACCGGTTTTCCGGCAATATCCTTACCTGCTGCAAAAGACAGCTTGGATTTTGCATTTTTAAACTCCTCTGACTGAAGAAGATCCCGCAGCATGACCGGGCTGTTCTCCTTGTTCGGAACCTCAATCCCCACGGCTGCCTTTCCCGGTATCGGTGCTTCGATGCGGATATCCGGTGTAGCAAGATTCAGCTTGATATCATCGGAAAGACCAACGATCTTGCTGACCTTCACACCCATTTCCGGCTGCAGCTCATAGCGGGTAACGGTAGGTCCGCAGCTCACATTGGTAACGGTTACATTGACGCCGAAATTATGCAGGGTTTCCTGAAGCTTCTGTGCTGTTTTGCGCAGATGTGCATCGGAATCTCCCTGAGATCTGCCATCTCCGCGCTTCAGAAGCTTCAGCGGCGGATACTGATATGGTTTCTTCTCCGGAGCTTCTCCCTGGCTGATCTCATGCTGGATATTTCTGATCCCATGCTCGATCTCTGTCTGAGATGACTTCGGGTTTCTGGAGGGCTGATGGGATGCCTTCTGTTCAGCTCCCGGCTGAGGATCCTCCTTTATCTCAGCGGGAACGGCTGCCTTTCCTGTTTCCCGGGAAGCTTTTGCTGCTGTCTCAGTTTTTGACGGCAGGACCTGCTGCATCTCGGGAATATCCACATCCTCATAACCGGAATAGGCATCTTCCTCTTCGGCTACCTGCATTTCTCTTTCGAAATCCGGCTCCTCCGACTCTTCCCGGGCCGGCTGGGACTGTGAACGGTGGATCTGGAATTCCAGCGGCTGAGCATGCTCCTCCGGTTTCTCATCAAGCCCTGGATCCTCTTCTGTCAGATCTGTATCTGCCGGAAGTACAGCCTTTTGTTCATCAAGGAAAGAAGGAAGATTAAATTCTCCTTCCCGGTTCGCCTTCACCGCAGCCTGTCTTTCTTTCTGCGATCTTCTTGTTTTTTTCTTTTGTTTTTTTGAGATATTTTCCGGATCTTTCTCTGTAAGGGCAAGTTCTTCTTCCTCCAGCTCTTCTTCCAGCCGGCGGATCTTCTCCGCTCTTTTTTCCGCACGGATCTTTCTGCGAAGCTCCTTCTGCTTTTCTCTGTCCGGCTGTCCCTCAAGATAAGCTTCTCTGCCCTCTCTTGCTGCATCTGTAAAAAAGTCCAGGATCTTATTCATAAATCCGAAGAAGGATCTCTGTGTTATGATGATCAGAGACACCAGAAGCACCAGAACGATGATCACAGTTCCGCCCACAACGCCAAAAGCGGATGCTGTGGAAATACATACTGCACCACCGAATACTCCACCGCCGGTACGGTATTCCGAACTCAGTGAATAATAATCCGAAAACGTGGTGCTTGGCGTATAGCCCTCTGTGATCAGCTGAAGAAAGCCGCAGAGGAACACAAAAAATACCACGCCCGCCAGTACCTTTTTGTAGGCAAGGCGGTTGGTATTGTTCACGATCAGGAACGTAACTCCGGCAAAAAGCAGGATCGGGAAAATATATGCACAAAGTCCCATGATGCCAAAGCATACGGCACTGATGGCATTTCCTACGATCCCTCCCATACCAAATGCACTGATCATCAGGATCAGGCAGGCCGCAAACATCACAAGGATCAGGATCTCTGTCTGAAAGCGGTTACCGACAGGCTGCTGCTTCGCCGCAGGTTTTCTTTTTCTTTTTTTTGTCGTTTTTGAAGCTGCCATTGTCAGACTCCTCCCAGTTGATATCAAATATAATTCGCTGCCAGAATAAGGATTCCGGCTGCAAAAGAATAAAATGCAAAATAACGCAGTCTGACCTGATTCGAAAGCTTAAGCATAAAACGGATCACCAGATAGCCTGTGATCCCGGCCACGATCATTCCAAGAACATAAGTAAATCCCTGGCCAACAGTCATATGAACAGAAGTAAACTCTCCCATCTCCACAAAAAAAGCTCCCAACACAGCCGGAATGCTCATCAGCAGCGAATATTTCACTGCAAACTTTCTTCCGAGGCCGCAGAAAAGTCCTGCGCTCATGGTAAGTCCAAGCCTGGAAAGTCCCGGAAACACAGAAAGGCCCTGGCAGATACCCATCCACATAGCATCTCCGAAGCTGGTTTCTTTTGTTCCCTTGCTGCCATTGACATTACTGTAGTCCACAACAAGGAGGATCACACCTGTAAGAAGGATTCCGATCCCGGAAAACATGTGTGAGGATGCGCTTCGCACAACAAGTCGTTTGCACTGATATCCGATCAGGACTGTAGGAATGGTGGATACCATGATCAGGGCAGTAAGCTTCCGGTAAGTTCCGCTTATGATCTTTGCGTAGGTAAGCTCTTTCCCAGTCCTACGGTTATAGAGAAAAATATTGGCATTTCCGATCAGATCCAGTATCATTCCGATCAGCTCGATCCCGATTTTCTTGATGTCCTTCAGAAAAACAAGGATCAGAGCTATCATAGTTCCCAGATGGAGCATCACTTCAAAAAGCACACCGGAGCCTCTGGTACCGCCCAAAAGATCCTGCACTCCACAGAGATGTCCGAAGCTGCTCACCGGCAGAAATTCGGTGATTCCCTGAATGATTCCCAATATAATCGCATGTATCACTGACATAATGATATTTCCTTTTCTTAAATTTTTTCCAACACATTATAGCATAACTGAGTAAAACTTACAATCTTCACTTGGCAAAAGTTTCAAACAAATGTTCTTTTTTTGATCTGCAAGAAAAAAAATCCTCCGGCTGCATCAGAAAACACAGTCGGAGGATCTGTTTATAAACAGACTTTCTGCTTATTTATTTTTCAGATATTCGTCGATACCTTTTGCACCAGCTTTACCTGCACCCATGGCAAGGATTACGGTAGCTGCACCTGTAACGGCATCACCACCGGCATATACGCCGTCCTTGGATGTCTTACCGGTTTCTTCCTCGGCAACGATACATCTTCTCTTGTTGATGTCAAGGCCCTTGGTTGTGGAAGAGATCAGCGGGTTCGGTGAAGTACCAAGAGACATGATGACAGTATCTACATCCATATCATACTCGGAACCAGGAATCTCTACCGGACGTCTTCTTCCGGATGCATCCGGCTCACCAAGCTCCATCTTAACAACCTTCATACCGTTTACGTGGCCGTTCTCATCAACGAGGATCTCCTTCGGATTTGTAAGAAGATCAAAGATGATGCCCTCTTCCTTAGCGTGATGAACTTCCTCTGCTCGTGCAGGAAGCTCTGCCTCACTTCTTCTGTATACGATATGTACCTCAGCGCCAAGTCTCAGCGCTGTTCTTGCAGCATCCATGGCAACGTTACCACCGCCGACAACTGCAACCTTTTTGCCTGCTGCGATCGGTGTATCATAGGAATCATCGAATGCTTTCATGAGGTTGCTTCTTGTCAGGTACTCGTTTGCAGAGAATACACCGCTTGCATTCTCACCCGGGATCCCCATGAACATCGGAAGTCCTGCACCGGAACCGATGAATACAGCTTCAAATCCCTCATCCTCGATCAGCTGATCGATGGTAGTGGATTTACCGATGACAACGTTTGTCTCGAATTTAACGCCAAGCTCTTTGACCTTCTCGATCTCTTTCTTAACAACCTTCTGCTTCGGAAGACGGAACTCCGGAATACCGTAAACAAGAACACCGCCAAGTTCATGAAGAGCCTCGAATACAGTTACATCGTATCCTGCCTTTGCAAGATCACCTGCACAGGTAAGTCCGGATGGACCGGAACCGATCACTGCAACCTTATGTCCGTTCTTAACCTCTGCTCCTGCAGGTTTGATATCATGCTCCAGAGCATAGTCTGCAACGAATCTCTCCAGCTTACCGATAGAAACAGCCTCGCCCTTCTTACCGCGGATACACTGTCCCTCACACTGGGATTCCTGCGGACATACACGACCACAGATAGCCGGAAGTGCGGAAGATAAACCGATCACCTTGTAAGCCTCTTCCATGTTGCCTTCTTTGATGTGCTCGATAAATCCCGGAATATTGATGGATACCGGACATCCCTCTACACATTTCGGTTTCTTACAGCCAAGGCATCTCTGTGCCTCTTCCATTGCTTCTTCCTGATTATATCCAAGACATACTTCCTCGAAGTTTGTCGCACGTACCTTCGGATCCTGCTCTCTTACAGGAACTTTTTTTAACATTTTTGCATCTGCCATTAGTTGTCACCTCCGCAATGTCCGCATCCACCGTGGTGGGTATCGCCTTCCTGAAGCTTCAGTAATGCACGGCCCTCCTGGGTCTTATACATCTGGCTTCTCTTCATAGCCTGATCGAAATCAACGAGATGTCCGTCGAACTCCGGTCCGTCTACGCAGGCAAATTTGATCTCATCACCGACCTGGAGACGACAAGCGCCGCACATACCGGTTCCGTCAACCATGATCGGGTTCATGCTGACAATTGTGTGGATACCAAGCTTCTTGGTAAGAAGACAGACAAATTTCATCATGATCATCGGTCCGATTGCTACACAGACGTCATAATGCTTGCCCTCGTTTGTCACAAGATCTTCAAGAGTCTTTGTTACCATACCGGAACGGCCATAGGAACCGTCATCTGTTGTAACATAAAGATTGGAAACAGCGCCAAGCTCTTTCTCAAGGATAACCATATCCTTAGTCTTGGAACCAAGGATAACATCCGCTGTGATGCCGTGCTCATGGAGCCATTTAACCTGCGGATAAACAGGTGCGGTACCGACACCACCGGCTACGAATACCATTTTTTTCTTCTTAAGTTCTTCGATATCCTCATGAACGAACTCAGACGGACATCCCAGAGGTCCTACGAAATCACGGAATGAATCTCCCGCCTTCAGTGCGGACATCTTAATGGTAGATGCTCCGATCTCCTGGAATACGATGGTAACTGTACCGGCCTCGCGATCGTAATCACAGATGGTAAGCGGGATCCTTTCTCCCTTTTCGTCAAGTTTCACAATGATAAATTGTCCTGGCAGACAGTGGCTTGCCACACGTGGTGCATGCACAACCATAAGATGGATCTTAGCTGCCAGCGTTTCAGCTTTTAAAACCTTATACATGGTCTTCCTCCTCGCGCAAATTATAAACCTTTATTAATAATACGCTAAAAATCAGCATATGACAAGAGTAGATTTACAATTTCTGTCAAATTTCTTTACCACAGCACAGCGCAACCATGTTAGCCTTATGCAACTAGTATCATCAAAAGCCACATACAAAACTGGTTATTTCTGTGTTTTTTTCCTTTCGATAAGGGTATACAATCGGTCCAGTGCCTCCCGGATCCCTCCTACTTCATCGATGAGTCCTTCCTTTACCGCTTCCTCACCCTCCAGCATAGTCCCCACATCTTTTACAAGCTGGGAGGTATCCAGCATCAGCTCCTCCATCCGTTCTGCCGTGATATGTGAATGTCCGGATACAAAGGCAATGATCCGGTCCTGGATCTTTTCCATATTGCGGTAGGACTGCGCCACGCCGATGAACATTCCGTTCTGGCGCACCGGATGGACCACCATGGTAGCACTTGGCACGATAAAGGAATAATCTGCTGATACCGCCATGGGTACACCTATGGAATGTCCCCCGCCCAGCACCAGAGAAACCGTAGGGATACTCAGAGACGCGATCATCTCCGCAATGGCAAGCCCTGCCTCCACATCTCCTCCTACCGTATTTAAAAGGATCAGAAGCCCCTCGATCTCCTCATCGTCCTCAATGAGAGCCAGCTTTGGCAGTACATGCTCATACTTGGTTGTTTTGCTGTGAGACGGCGCGGATTCATGACCTTCGATTTCCCCGATCACCGTCAGAAGCTCCACTTTATGCTTCCGGGAATTTCCATCGAGCACTGCCTGCCCGGTTTCCCGGATCTGTTCGTTCTGGCTCGCTTCCCGGTCTAGTTCCTTCTGTTTTCCCTCTTCGCTCTGTTTTTCCATAAAAAAATACCTCCGGAATCTGAAATTCTGGAGGTATTATATGCAAAATATTACTTTCTATTCAGAGATCATTCGTCCCAGTTTGTCCATACGTCAGTAACGTCGTCGTCATCATCAAGAAGATCCAGTGTTCTGTGAAGATCTTTGATAGCCTGATCATCCGTCAGCTCCACATAGGTCTGCGGGATCATGGCGATCTGTGCTTCTACCAGCGGGATTCCGGCTTTCTCAAGAGCCTCACGTACAGCACTGAAATCGTCCGGTGCTGTGATGATCTCAAAGCTGTCCTCTTCCTCGTTGAAGTCCTCAGCACCTGCATCCAGAGCTGTCATCATCAGCTCGTCCGCATCCATCTCGCCGCACTCATCCTCAAGCTCTTCCTTATCGATGATGATCTGGCCCTTCTGGTCGAACATAAAGGATACGCATCCCTGTGTTCCGATGCTTCCGTTACCCTTGGTAAACGCGTTACGTACATTACCTGCCGTACGGTTCTTGTTATCTGTAAGAGTCTCTACGATAATAGCAACACCGTTCGGACCATATCCCTCATATACAGCCTTCTCGTAGCTGTCTGCAGAATCCGCACCTGCTGCCTTCTTGATTCCACGATCAATCGTATCGTTCGGCATGTTGTTCGCTTTTGCTTTTGCGATGACATCACGAAGCTTGCTGTTGTTTGCAGGATCCGGGCCGCCGGCCTTTACTGCCATAACGATCTCACGGCCGATGACTGTGAAGATCTTACCCTTCTTGGCATCATTTTTCTCTTTCTTATGTTTGATGTTGGCAAATTTTGAATGTCCTGACATGGTATCTTCCTCTCCTTGTTACCGTATATTTTCTTTCGTGCCCTGCTCATTTTGGGTACCGTTTTACATAATTGCAACTCGGTTTAATATAGCACTTATGAAAGATTTCGTCAAGAATCAGAAAACAAACCGGTCAAAATTCCTCATGTTCCCCTAAAAAGTCAGTTCCAGACTGATCTCAAGCGCATGATTCACCTTATCAAGCATAGCACTGTCCAGATGACACACCTTATCCTTCAGACGCCGCTTGTCGATGGTGCGGAGCTGTTCCAGAAGGATCACGGAATCCTTTTCGATCCCGTAGGCGGATGCATCGATCTCAATATGTGTCGGCAGCTTTGCCTTATTCATTTTTGATGTAATTGCCGCACAGATCACTGTGGGACTGTGACGGTTGCCCACATCGTTCTGGATGATCAGCACCGGACGGATGCCGCCCTGTTCACTGCCCACTACAGGTCTTAAGTCCGCGTAAAAAATATCCCCTCTTTTTATAACCACACAATTCACACTCCGATTCTGGTCCGGCTTATTTGCAAGCCGTATTCCTTTTTACAGATAAGTATTTCCACAATTTCTTTGTGTATACCATGCGTGGTACTTTTTTACCGGCCTTATGTCTGACCCGGCGTTTTCCGGATCCGGGTATTTACGGATCTACTGGAAAAAGCTCTCCTCTTCTCCGCATTCCTTACCGTCTTTGATATAAACCCGCGGAACACGTTTACTGATCCCACAGACAAATTCATAGGAAAATCTTCCGGAAAGATCTCCCAGTGTCTCCACACTGATAAATTCCTCTCCATCTCTTCCCATCAGGGTGACCTCGTCCCCGGCCTTCACCTCCGGGATATCTGTGACATCAACCATAAACTGATCCATGCAGACCCGTCCGAGGATCGGAGCTTTTTTGCCCCGGATCAGGACCCAGCCCTTATTGGAAAGCTGTCTCGGATAGCCATCTGCATAACCTACGGGGATCGTTGCCATTCTGGTAAAGCGTTCTGTAACAAACGTTCCTCCATAGCTTACCGCTGTTCCACGTTCCACATTTTTCACATAGGATACATGACTTTTCAGCTCCATTGCAGGTGTCAGCTTCACAATATCACGTTCTACCTCCTCTGACGGATAAATACCGTAAATGGTGATGCCGGCACGAACGACATTGAGATTTGCTTCCGGAACACGGATGATACCTGCACTGTTGGAGCAGTGACGTACCGGAATATGAACGCCTCTTTTTTCCAGAAGCTCTGCAAAACGGAGATAACGGTCCAGCTGCACCAGTGCAGGAGAACGGTCGGTCTCATCCGCCCTGGCAAAATGGGTAAACATTCCCTCGATCACCAGATTCGGGATTTTTGAGATTTTTTCGATCTTTACCGCATTTTCCGGAATATCCGCATATCCGATCCTTGTCATTCCCGTATCCAGAGCCAGATGAATATGTACATTTTTTCCAATGCGTGCACCTGCTTTTGCATATTCTGCCGCTGTATTAAGATCCGATATGGTGATCCGGATATCATTGGCTGCAAGTTCCTCATAATATTCCTCAAATACAAGGCCAAGGATCAGGACAGGCTTGGTGATCCCTGCATGCCGAAGCTCCAGTGCCTCCTCTGCAGTAGCTGTTGCAAATCCCCAGATATAATCATAGTCCTGGATCAGACGGGCAATAGCTCTAGCACCATGGCCATAACCGTCTGCCTTGATCACAGCGATGATCTTTGTCCCTTCTTTGACATTTTTATGCATTTCCTCAAAATTGTGGGCAATGGCATCCAGTGATACCAGTGCTTTTACTCTCTCGTATTTTTTCATAATCCCGACTCCTCTTCACCTATAGCTAATGCCTTGGGCAGATATTCTATGATATCTCCTGCCAGCATACTGCGCTTTCCTTTTTCAGCGGCTGCAAGATCGCCGCAAAGTCCGTGAAGATAAACACCTAACGCGGCCTTTAAAACCATGGGAGGCTGTTCCTCCGTTTTCAGATACATACATAACACTGCTGCCAGAATCCCGGAAAGCACATCTCCGCTTCCTGCAGTTGCCATTCCGGAATTACCGGAAAGATTCAGATACATCTGGCCTTTTTCATCTGCGATCAACGTACATGCATCCTTCAATACGCACACAGAGCCTGTTTCCGCAGCACATTTCAGCGCAGTATCTGCGATCTCATGCTGGATCTCCTGGATCGTTCTGCCACTGAGCCGGCTCATTTCTCCGATATGCGGTGTCAGGACTACATGCTCTCCCAGATACTGATACCACTGTGGATGTGCAGCCAGAAGGTTCAGGCCGTCCGCATCCAGGATCAGCGGCTTTTTCTCCCGGGCAGCCGCCGTGAGAAACCACTGTTCTCTCTCACGGCTGGCCACTGATGTTCCAAGTCCCGGTCCGATCACGATCACATCACACCAGGATAGAAGCTGTTCATTGGATTCCTGATCAAAGCGGCTGCAGACCATAGCCTCCGGAAGGAGTATCTGCAGTGGGATCCTGTTGGCTTCCACAGTCTGGATCTTCACCATTCCCGCACCGGCACGAAGTGCTGCACTGGCGCTTAAATAAGCGGCTCCGCACATTCCCTCACTTCCGGTCACAAAGAGCACTTTTCCGAAGGTACCCTTGTTTCCGCCGGGATCACGTTCCGGAAACAGCTTCAGATCTTTATTTTCCAGACAGGCGGCAGATGCAGTCACAGCTTCCTGCTCATAGATCCCGATATCGGCGGTAACGATCCTTCCTGCATACAGTCTTCCCGGATAAAAGCAAAGACCTCTTTTCCGGTAGGCAAATGTGACAGTCAGATCGGCGCTGAAGGCAATTCCCATTTCCAGGCCAGTATCTCCGTTCACTCCTGACGGGATGTCAACTGCGATCTTTTTGGCCCTCGCACTGTTCATCTCATGGATGATATCAGCATAATGCCCCTCGATCGGACGCGTCAGGCCTACCCCAAACACGGCATCTACTATAGTAGTATATTCACTCCACTGCGGGTTATTCACCTCCGGGACACGATAACCGGAAGCGATCTTATACTGAAGAGCTGTCTCTCTGGTCATTTTATCTTTGTTTCCGACCATATAAAACTCTACCCGGATCCCCTTCAGATGGAACAATCTGGCAACTGCGATACCGTCACCACCATTGTTTCCGCTTCCGCAGACTACCAGGATCCTTTCGTCCTTCTGGAGATACTTTTCTGTTTCCTCTACCACCTTCAGTGCCGCCCGCTCCATCAGAACCTCGGAGGGAACTCCGATCTCACGGATCGTTGTGGAGTCCAGATCCTTCATTTCTTTGCAGGTAACAAGCTTCTTCATTCTGTCTTCTGCCTCCCCTCTGTCATAGAGAAAGCTGCCGTTTCCGGCAGCTTAACAATTCTTACTTATCCACATGTTCCTGCCTGTATTTGCTGAGATTATAAGACAGTGTCATCAGACTCTCGGAAAGATGAACGTTCTCTACGATCACATCATCCGGTGTCTCAAGATCGAGATGTGCAAAATTCCAGATTGCCTTGATCCCGTTCTCTACCAGGATATCTGCCATTTCCTTGGCTTTATTCTTAGGAAGTGTCAGGATCGCGATCTCCACGTTATTCTCTCTCAGGAAAAACGGAAGCTCACTGAGCATCTGGATCTCAAGTCCACGGACTGCGATGCCCTCAAGCACAGGATTTACGTCAAAGATACCAACCAGCCTGAACCCGCGCTTCTCAAAATCCACATAATTGGCAAGTGCCTGTCCCAGATTACCGGCACCCAGGATGATCATCGGATGAACGGTATCCAGTCCCAGGATCTTACCGATCTCTGTATAAAGATAGTGTACATTATAGCCATACCCCTGCTGCCCAAAACCGCCAAAATTATTAAGATCCTGACGGATCTGAGAAGCTGTGGTATGCATCTTCTTACTTAATTCATTGGAAGAAATACGTTCTACATTATCTTCCATCAGCTCTCCTAAGTAGCGGTAATAGCGTGGCAGACGCTTAATCACCGCTTTCGAGATTTGTTTTGTCTCCACGATAGTTTTCCTCCTTACCTTACACTAGGTTAATTATAACGAATTGACATTTTCCTGTCAATTAAAGTTGTCTATTCTGTACAAATTTCTTTATATTTTTTCTAATAATTGATTTTTTCTTTGAAATCCCGGCAGTTTCCGTTATAATAGGTGGAGGATTTTTCCCTGTTCAGACATAAACAGGGGTGATTCTTTATACAGGAGGACAGTTTTTATGATTTTATCATGTCAGAATATATGCAAGGCCTTTGGCGAAAAAGTAATTTTAAATGATGCATCCTTTCACATTGAAGACCGTGAAAAGGCTGCTCTGATCGGATGCAACGGTGCAGGAAAGACCACACTGCTGCGGATCATCATGCAGGAGCTTTCTGCTGATTCCGGTACCGTGGTGCTTGCCCGGGATAAAAATATCGGCTATCTTGCCCAGTACCAGGATATCCACGGACATCATACCATCTACGAGGAGCTTCTTACCACCAAGCAGCACATCATCGATATGGAACGCCGTATCCGCAATATGGAACAGGAAATGAACACGGTGACCGGTGATGAGCTGAACCGTCTGATGGAAACCTATACCCGCCTGACCCATCAGTTTGAGCTGGAGAACGGATACGCTTACAAAAGTGAGCTGACCGGTGTCTTAAAGGGTCTCGGCTTCACAGAGGAAGATTATGACAAGCAGATTGAAACTCTTTCCGGCGGTCAGAAAACACGCGTGGCGCTGGGCAAGATGCTTCTTTCCAAGCCGGATATCCTGCTTCTGGATGAGCCAACCAATCACCTGGATATGGAAAGCATCTCCTGGCTGGAAACTTATCTTCTGAATTATCCGGGAGCTGTTTTTATCGTCTCCCATGACCGTTATTTTCTGGATAAGGTGGTCACCAAGGTCATTGAGATCGAAGCCGGACAGACCCGCGTATACAGCGGCAACTACTCTGCCTATGCTCTCAAGAAGGCTCAGCTTCGTGACGCACAGTACAAGGCATACTTAAATCAGCAGCGGGATATCAAGCATCAGGAAGCCGTTATCGCCAAGCTGAAATCCTTTAACCGTGAAAAATCCATCAAGCGTGCGGAAAGCCGTGAAAAAATGCTGGACCGTGTACAGAGGATCGAAAAGCCTCTTGAGCTCCAGGACCGGATGCGTATCTCGCTGGAACCACGGGTGTTAAGCGGAAACGATGTGCTCCACGTGGAAGCGCTTTCCAAGGCCTTTCCGGGACAGACCCTGTTCTCCGATATCTCCTTTGATATCAAACGCGGCGAGCGTGTGGCACTGATCGGAAACAACGGAACCGGAAAGACCACCATGCTAAAGATCATCAACGGTCTTATTGAGGCAGATGCCGGCAAATTTTCCCTTGGTTCCAAGGTGCAGATCGGTTATTACGATCAGGAACATCATGTTCTGCATATGGACAAGACAATTTTTCAGGAGATCTCCGATACTTATCCGACTCTCACAGAGACCGAGATCCGAAATATGCTTGCCGCATTTCTCTTTACCGGAGATGATGTTTTCAAGGAGATCTCCGCACTTTCCGGTGGAGAAAGAGGCCGTGTTTCCCTTGCAAAGCTGATGCTTTCCGAAGCCAACTTCCTGATCCTTGACGAGCCTACCAACCATCTGGATATTGCCTCCAAGGAGATCCTGGAGGAAGCACTGGTCAGCTACACCGGTACAGTCCTTTATGTATCCCATGACCGTTACTTTATCAATCAGACTGCGACCAGGATCATGGAGCTGACAAACCAGGCAGTGGTAAATTACATCGGTGATTATGATTACTATCTGGAAAAGAAGGAGGAGCTGACCAGTACCTATGCACCGGGAAGCACTTCTCCGGAGGCACCTACCGAAGAAAAATCGATTTCCGAGAACAAGCTTTCCTGGCAGCAGATGAAGGAAGAACAGGCAAAGAAACGAAAACGGGAAGCCGAGCTGAAAAAAGTCGAAGCCCGTATCGAAGAGCTGGAAACAAGAGACAGCGAGATCGACGAAACCATGGTCCTTCCGGATGTCTGCACCAATGTAGCGGAATGTACAAAGCTGAGCCGCGAAAAAGCAGCCATCGCTGAAGAACTGGAAGAGCTTTATGAAAAATGGGAAGAGCTGGCCTGACGGTCAGCTCTTTTTTATCCCCTTATGTTTTTATGGAAGCAGCATACCGAGATGCTGTTCAAAGCATACACCATCGTTACGGTCTGTTCCTTCCTCCACCGCATCCCGGATCGATGCCGAGATAAAATCCACGGCCAGCTCTGCACAGGTTTTCATGGAATATCTTTTTACCAGCCCTGCACTGAGCACGGATGCAAAAAGATCTCCTGTCCCGGAATAGCTTCCGCCGGATTTCTCTGCAAATACCCAGGAGCTGTTTCCGTTTTCCAGGACAAGATTTCCCATTTTCAGAGGCTGCCCCTCCTCCCTGTGATCCACTCCGGTGATCACAACGGCAGGAAGTGAAAATTTCCGGGCAAGTCCGCACCCGATCTCCCGGATCTCTTCCATCCGCCGGGCCTCTGATGCCTTTTGCAGTTCCTTCCAGATCTCCTCCATTTTTTCTTTTCCGTAGAGAAGAAGGAGGGCTTCCGTAAGGTTCGGTGTGATCACATAGGAACGACGTGTCAGTTCGCAGAACCGGCTGCGGAGTTCTTCTGTATAGATCGGATAAACCGCGCCGTCATCCCCCATCACTGGATCTGTAAGGATCAGAGTATCCTTCCCTGCAAACGCATCCATAAATTTCAGGATCCTGTCTGCCTGCTTATCGTCAGAAAGAAATCCTGTATAGATCCCATCCGGGAAAAATCCTCTTTTTTTCCACTGCTCCATATATGGTTCCATATGCTCTGTGAAATCCTCACAGAAATAACTTTCATAACCGGTCTGGTTGCTTAAAACAGCGGTGGGAAGTGGACACGCCTGGACTCCCATCACCGAGATCACCGGGATCGCTGCTGTCAGTGAACATTTCCCCAGCCCGGAAAGATCATTGATCACTGCTATTTTTTTCATGGTAATTCTCCAGTCTTGAGTTTTTTTCTGTAATATTATAGAATGAACTGTCAGGTTTACGCAATCATTTTTGGAAGGAAATCATCATACTTATGTTAAATATATCTGCAGAACACAAAAAAGAACACCTTTATCTGGAGGTTTACCACTATTATCGGAAGCTGATCCTGGAAGGCCGTCTCCTTCCCGGAAGCAAAATGCCCTCCCTCCGCAAATGCGCCCAGGAGCTGAAGCTGAGCCGTACCACCATCGAAAATGCCTATCTTCTGCTGGCAGCAGACGGCTATATCATCGCCAGGGCACAGAGCGGCTATTATGTCACCGGCATTGCTTCCAAGCAGCATCTGCTTACCCCCGAAAAACAGGATAAGGATATCACGCCCTGCCTTTATGATTTTGCCTCTTCCGGTGTTGACCGGGAAAGCTTCCGTTTTGATCTGTGGCAGCGTTACATCAAAAGCGCCCTCCGCCAGGGCGACCGTATGCTTTCTTATGGCGAACCCCAGGGTGAAAGCGATTTCCGGGAGGTTCTCGCAGACTATATCCGGGAACGCAGAAATGTGATCTGCTCCCCGGATGACATTGTAGTAGGGGCCGGTCTCCAGCCCCTTCTCCAGATCCTCTGCCCTCTGATCCATGAACGGAAAACCGTTTCGTTCCCCACACCGTCCTTCACCACATGCAGCACCATCTTTCAGGATTACGGCTTTGATGTCCATTACCGGGACAAAAGCTGCGATGTGATCTATGTTTCTCCTGCTCACATGACGAAATGGGGCGAGATCATGCCGGTAAAACGACGCCTGGAGCTGATCCGTCATGCGGAGATCGATGACCATCTGATCATTGAGGATGATTTCGAAAACGAATTTGTTTATTTCCAGAAACCGACGCCTTCACTTTTCGGTCTTGCAGGTGGTGAAAACGTTGTCTATATCGGTTCCTTTTCCAGGCTGCTGCTGCCCTCCATCCGTGTCAGCTTCATGGTATTGCCACGCTCTCTCCGGGAAAAATATACAAAAAAAGCAGCCTTTTATAATCAGACTGCTTCCAAGGCAGAACAGATCGCACTCTGCCAGTTTATCCGCGACGGGCATCTGGCTTCCCAGACAAGAAAGCTCCGCCGCCTTTATTCCCAGAAGCTGAAGGCTCTTTCCCAGGCTGTCCGGGAAACCTTCGGCCAGGACTGCCAGATCCAAACAGGAGCCGCAGGAACCAGCCTTGCCCTTACTCTCCCCTGTTCTCTCACAGGCAGTGAACTGACAGACAGAGCCCGGAACCATGGTCTGGGACTGGAGGTTCTCAGAGAAAACGGAGCCGAGGTCACCTTGGTCCTCTCCTGCTCCTCCATTCCATCCAAGGATTTTCTGCCTGCCTGTCAGCTTCTGAAGGAGGTTACCGGCTCCTAATCTCTCCGGTTATCGATCATGTAGAGCAGGGCATTTACAATGCACGCAGCGATGTTGCTTCCACCCTTGCGTCCTTTTGCCACAATATAAGGCACATCTGCGTGCATGATCAGCTCCTTGGACTGCACAACATTCACAAAGCCTACCGGCACACCGATGATCAGCTCAGGAGAAAGCTTTCCGTTCTCAATAAGCTCATAAAGACGTACCAGTGCGGTAGGTGCGTTCCCAATGGCAAAGATCAGCTTTTTATCCATCTCTGCGGCCTTGTCCATGCTGGCTGTGGCTCTGGTAGTCCCGTTCTTTTTTGCAAGGGCAGCCACATCCTCATCGGACATGAAACAGTAAGCCTCACCGCCGTAGCGGGCAAGTGCACGCTTGTTGATCCCGGCCTTTGCCATCTGGGTATCTGTGACGATGCAGGCACCGTTGCGGATGGCGTCCATGGCCATCTCCACTGCACCCTCCGAGAAGCAGAGATTTTTTGCATAATCAAAATCTGCGCTTGTGTGGATGCAGCGTTTTACGATCAGCTCTGTTCCCGGGATCAGGGGAGTATCCCCCAGCTCTTCTGTGATGATCTCAAAGCTTCTTTTTTCAATCTCCATGGGTTTTACATTTTCAAGCTCAACTTTCATTTCTATTCTTCCTCCGTAATCCCGTTTTCCAGTATCTCATAGATTTTTTTCATATCCAGATGCTTCCGCAACTCTGAAGCCAGGATATCATACTGCTGTTCCTTAAATGCCGCAAAATCCACGCCTGTCATATTTTCCACATCAATACCTTTTTTCTCGCCGATCACGCGGATGATCGCCTCTGCAGATGCTTCCTTATCGAAAACGCCATGGATATAGGTTCCGCACACATTTCCCGCAAAAGCACCCTCTTCTTTTTTCTTACCGCTGACGCTGTCTGTGATCTTCGTGGCTGTTCCTGCATTCTCCTTTAGGATACTTTCGCCCATATGGATCTCATAGCCCTCGATCTCCGCACCGGAAAGAGGAGCAAACACACCGGACAGCTGACCGAAATGCCCCTGCACCCTGGTCCTGGTTTTCTTTTCGGCAAATACCGTTTCCATTGGAAGAAGTCCCATTCCTTTCATGGAACCGCCATTTTCAACGCCATGAGGATCGCTTAAGGTCTCGCCCAGCATCTGATAGCCGCCGCAGACACCAAAGATCAGCTTGCCTCTGGAGGCTTCCTTGAGAACCGCCGCCTCCATTCCGCTTTCCCGCATCCAGATCAGATCGCCCATGGTGTTCTTGGTTCCAGGAAGGATGATCATGTCCGGAGAGTGAAGATCTCTCGGGTGTTTTACATAGCGGAGAGAAACTCCGGGAATGCTCTCAAAAGGATTAAAATCCGTAAAGTTGGAGATCCTTGGTGTACGGACCACTGCGATATCAATGACACCGGCTTCCTGCTTCCGGTCAAAACGCTCCGTCAGGCTGTCCTCATCCTCCACCTGGATATCCAGATAAGGCGCCACACCCACCACCGGGATCCCGCTTCTTTTCTCAAGCATGACAACACCAGGGTCCAGAATAGTCTTATCTCCGCGGAATTTGTTGATGATCAGCCCCTTTACCATAGCCTTCTCATTGTCCTCCAGAAGCTCCACCGTACCGATCAGCTGGGCAAAAACACCTCCACGGTCAATATCTCCCACAAGAAGGACCGGTGCCTTGGCCATCTTTGCCATACCCATATTTACAATATCCTCATCCTTGAGATTGATCTCAGCAGGACTTCCCGCACCTTCGATGACAATGATATCGTTTTCCGCTGCAAGAGCGTTGTACGCCTTCATCACATCCGGGACCAGGGTCTTCTTATATTTGAAATAATCCCTGGCACTCATGGTTCCAAGAACCTCTCCGTTTACGATCACCTGGGAGCCTACATCATTGGTAGGCTTCAGAAGAATCGGATTCATCAGGACAGACGGCCGGATCCCGGCTGCCTCTGCCTGCATGACCTGGGCCCGTCCCATCTCAAGACCATCCTCTGTGATAAAGGAATTCAGTGCCATATTTTGTGATTTAAAAGGAGCCACACGATATCCATCCTGCTTAAAGATCCTGCAAAGTCCCGCAGCCAGCAGGCTTTTTCCGGCATTGGACATGGTTCCCTGTACCATTATTGCTTTTGCCATAATATACCTCCCTCAAGTACTTCGATCAGTTTTACATTTTCTTCATGGCGCTTTACCGCGATCCGGTAATACCCCTTTGCAAGACCCGGATAATTGCTGCAGTCACGGATCAGGATCCGCTTGCGCAGGCAGAAGTCAAAGAGCTCCTCCGGTCCTTTAAAGAAAATATAATTTGCTTCCGACGGAAATACTTTATACCCAATGCGGACCAGCTCATCCTTCAGCCACTGTGCCTCCCGAAAAACAAGCTGTCTTCCCTCCTCTACATATTCCGTCTCTGTAAGTGCCTGGAGCCCGGCTGCCTGGGCCATGGTGGAAACATTCCATGGCTGAACGCAGAGCTCCATCCTTTCCATCAGCTTTCTGTCAGAACAGAGGCCATAGCCCAGCCGCACACCGGCCATGGCATATCTTTTTGTAAATGCTTTCAGGATAAAAAGATTATTGAACCCGGAAAGAGAATGCTTCAGAGAATACTCTTCCGGTTCCTTTACAAAATCAAGAAAACATTCATCTACCACCAGCAGGATATCCAGCTTTCTGCATTTTTCCAGGATCCTTTTCAGAAGCCTGTGGGGGATCAGCATGCCGGTAGGATTGTTGGGGTTACATAAGAAAGCCATATCCAGTCCCTTATGGAGGATATCCAGATAGGTTTCACTGAGCACAAAACCGTCATTTTCCGTCAGCATGTAATATTCCAGCTCACAGCCAGTGCTGGCCAGAGCCTGTCCGTATTCCGCAAAAGTAGGCGCCGGGATCAGAGCCCGCTTTGGCTTTACTGCATGACAAAGCGTAAAGATCACTTCTGCCGCTCCGTTACCGCATATTACCTCTTCCGCTTTTACCCCTTCCGATTCTGCGATCCTTTCCCTGAGAACGCCGCATCCCACCTGGGGATACTGTGCAATATGATCCAGACTGTGGATAATGGCCTGCTTCACACTTTCCGGTGTTCCCAAAGGATTCAGATTTGCCGAAAAATCCAGGCAGTCTTTATGTTTATATACGTCTCCTCCATGTATGTGTTTTGTCATTGGTCATTCTCCTGTCTGTATTTATTGTTACCTTAATAATCCGAACCGGATCCCCGCGCTGAGCAGTCCAAATACAACCACACCCAGTATGGATGCCGCGTACATCAGCCGGTTAGCTCTTTTGATATCCTCCGGCTCCACCGGGCGAATCGGATCCCCGATCGTGGGTTTTTCATATAATTTTCCGAAATAATATGCATTTCCCGCAAGCTGTACATCCAGCGCTCCGGCCATGGCAGCCTCTGTCTGAGCAGAGTTGGGGCTTGCATGATTTCTCCGGTCACGTTTGTAGATCTTTGCCGCGTTTTTTGTATCCATTCCTGTAAAAACAGTTCCTGCCACCATCAGCCATCCGGAGATCCTGGCAGGGATATAATTGGCCACATCATCCAGCTTTGCCGCAATACGGCCGAAATAAAGATATTTGTCATTTTTATATCCAAGCATGGAATCCATGGTATTGATACCCTTATACAAAAACATCAGCGGCACCCCGCCGATAGCCATATAAAGCATGGGGGCGATCACGCCGTCGGATGCATTTTCCGCAACGGTTTCCACAGCAGCCTTTGTCACGCCGGTTTCCGTAAGCTCTCTGGTATCACGGCCTACGATCATGGACACCGCATAGCGTGCCTCGTCCAGAGTTCCGTTTTTCAGCCGGTCATAAACCTTCATACTCTCATCTTTCAGGGAACGGGTGGCAAGAAGCTGATAGCACCAGAAAACCTCCAGCACAAATCCGGCCACCGGCAGATACCGGTAAAGATAATAAAGCACCAGAAGCGGCACCCCGCCGCTGAACAGACAGACAAGCACTACGATCAGAAAGCCTCCTGTCAGCTCACCGCCGTGATTTTTCGGAAAAATCTTCCGGATCACCTTTTCCAGCACTGCGATCAGATTGCCGATGACACAGATCGGATGATAAAGCCATCTGGGATCTCCGATCAGAAGATCCAGCACAAATCCTATGACCAGTGCAGGAAGACTATATTTCAGCATCTTTTTTCTGCCTCCGTTCTTTCTTATATTCCAGTGCGTTCTTCAGAAAGCGTGCCGGAACCCTGGGATTTCCGTAATAATAAAGATGCGGAAATCCTGCCATCAGCCTGCCCCGGTCATGGATACAATCCCATCCTCTTTTAGATGCCGGCTTTGCCGCATGAAAATCCTCTCCGCAATCTGTGGAATCAAAGTAATGGAATTCATGAGCCGGGATCTCACCAAGTCCGGTATCCTTTTTTTCCGTAAGGGTGATATAGCCGAACCGGTTCAGCTTCGGTGTCCGGTAAGCCCTTCCAGGGATCACCCCGCAGACTCTGCGCTGCTTTCCTTCCATATCCTCCATCTCCTGATGAAGATACATGAATCCGCCACATTCTGCCAGACAAGGCATTCCATCCAGGATAACTTCCCGGATCCGGGTGCACATTTCCTGATTTTCTTCCAGCGCCTCCCCGTTTAATTCCGGGTAACCGCCGCTTAAAAGAAGCCCGTCCAGATCCTCCGGAAGCTCTCTGTCATGAATGGGTGAAAAACGTACCAGCTCCGCTCCCATCTGCTCCAGAAGATTTAAATTATCCGCATAGAAAAAGCAGAAGGCTTCATCATCCGCCACACCAATCCGCACCTTTTCCTCTGTACGGTATCCGAAGGCAGTATCCTTCTGTATCAGCATTTCCGTCTCCGGTGCCGCAAGCTCCGGTGCTTCCCCTGCAAGCTCCAGGATCCCATCGATATCCAAGGTTTTCTCCAGTACCTCGGAAAGCTTCTGCAGACGGCTTTTCAGCTCCGGGATCTCCTCCGGAAGCACCAGCCCCAGATGACGGCTTTCGATCACACAGTCCTCCACCTTCGGAACATATCCCAGCACCTTTACGGAAAGCTCCTCTTCCAGAAGCTTCTTCATCCTGGGATACAGCATGGGAGACATCTGGTTAAAGATCACGCCGCAGATATGACTGTCCTTTTTGTATTCCAGAAAGCCCTTTACATAGGCAGCCAGGGAAACACTCATGCCACGGCTGTTTACGATCAGGATCACCGGTGTATCTGTGGTGGAGGCCAGATCATAGGCGCTGGCTCTGGAGGTGATCCCTCCTACACCGTCATAATACCCCATGACTCCCTCCATCACTGCGATCTCACAGTCCGATGCGTTCTTTGCCAGAAGATACCGGGTTCTGTCTCCATCTGTAAAAAACGTATCCAGGTTTCGGGATCTTGTACCGATCACACGGCTGTGGAACATAGGATCTATGTAATCCGGGCCGCATTTAAAAGAAGCCACCTTAAGGCCACGGTTCACCAGCGCTTGAAGCAGCCCGCAGGTGATCAGGGTTTTTCCGCTTCCGCTGGCACCTGCCGCAAGAAGTATTCTCGGGATCTTCACCTAAATCTCCTCCCCTCTTCCGCTGCAGGAAATGATATAGATCGGATTCTCACCCATCATCATATGATACCTTCCGATAGATTTGGATCTTGCCGCAGACAGCTGTACGATATCCACATCCGTCAGGCTGAAATCTCGTATGGCATTCATGGCTTCCGTCACCGTCTCCAGGGTGATGCAGTTGATCACGATCCGTACTTTTGGATTTTTGTCCAGAAGAAGCCGGATGATCTCATTCATATTTCCGGAAGACCCACCGATAAAGGCATGTGTCGGAACAGGCAGTTCCACCATCGCTTCCGGTGCAGTACCAGGCACGATCTCTAAATTATCTGTGGCAAATTTCCGCCTGTTCTCCTTCAGAAGAGCAAGGGCATCTTCCTTTTTCTCAATGGCATAGACCTGCCCCTTCCAGGCACGCAGCGCCATCTCAACAGAAACCGAGCCCGTACCCGCTCCCACATCATAGCAGACAGAATCCTCCTGAAGACGAAGCTTGGACAGAGAAACCGTACGCACCTCTTCCTTTGTCATAGGCGCCTTCCCACGGAGAAATTCCTCATCACAGATCCCGTGAACTGTGGGCAAAGGTACTGCCTTTTCATTGCACGCAGTTACCACGCTTAACGCATCTCCCCGGTATTCTGTAAGCTCTGCCGCACTGGCATGAAAGATCTTTTCATTTTCGTAGGAAAGATTTTCGCCCACATAGAGGGTCACATCACCCATTCCATACGCAACCAGACGGGAAGCCAGACGAGCTACCCCATCCTCTGTTCCCAGAATGGAAAAAACCTTGGGGTTATGCCGGATCAGGGCAATCAGATTGCAGTCTCTTCCATGAGCGCTGACGATCCTGGCATCATCCCAGGAAAGACCGATCTTCGCCATAAAATAAACAACGGAAGAAATCCCGCAGATCACCTGGACATCGCCATCCAGAAGATCGATCAGCTTCCTTGCACCGCTGTAGAAGCCCACATCGCCGGAAAGGGCAATGGCTACGGTACGGTACTGTGGATGTGTCTTGATATACTCCACGATCTTATCACTGCGGTACTCATGGAGAACCATCTGCCCCGGCCTCTGTACGGCATCTGTCATACGCTTTGCACCGATCAGAAGCTCCGCCTCATCAAAGGCCTTCTTTCCTTCCAAAGTCAGGGTTTTTTCCGCACCCATGCCGATGCCTACAAGAGAAACCCTCTGTGACAGGGTAAGGCCGAACAGCTTTGCCAGAAATACCCTTGCTTCCGGCAGGGACAGCCCCTCCTCCTGCAAAGGTCTTCCGATGATCACAGGTGTGACGCCGCAGCGCTGACAGGCCTCCATCTTTTCCGGGAATCCACCTGCCAGACCGGTATCCTTGGTGACCAGATAGCTGCACTGAAACTGTCGAAGCATGGCTTCGTTGATCTCTGTGGAAAATGGCCCCTGCATACCGATGAGATGCTTTCCCTCGATCCCCAGCTCCGCGCAGGAGCTGATCACGGAAGGGATGGACAGCACCCGGGCAAAAAGCCTCTCCTGGTAATCCGGGATCACTGTAAATTTAGACAGCTCCTTGCTTCCTGTGGTAAGAAAAATGTTCCCCTCTGTACCGGAAAGAAGCTCTGCCGCCTTCTCCGTGCTTTCCACATAGATGGCTTCCCTGTTCTTCTCCCCCTCCGGACGAAGGACACGCTGATAGCGGATGCTTCCGTTCTCACAGGCAGTCCGGATATTTTTTGTCACTTCTGCAGCATAGGGATGAGTGGCGTCCAGAACGATCTCCGGCGCTTCCATCCGGAAAAGCTCCTCCATATCTTCGGTTTTCAGCCTTCCGGCGCTGACATGGAGAAATTCATTTTCCTTCAGAAGAGAGCCGCCATATTCCGTGGCTGCACAGGCATAGACCGGAACATGATTTTCCGCAAGGAACTCACAGAGTGCATAGCCCTCGGTGGTCCCTGCAAAAACAATGGCTTTATACATTCTTATATCCCCTTGGTGTTACCATCTTGCCGTTTACATTCTTAGTCTGTGAATTTCCCACAAAAACGGTAGTAAACATATCCACTTCTGTATCACGGAGTTCCTTCAGTGTCATAACCTGTGCAGTCTCGCCGTCACGTGCGATCTGGGCAACCGTGCCGCAGACAGTATCCGGGGACTTGTATTTCATCATCAGATCACAGGCCTTCTGAAGATAATCCTTACGTTTTCTGCTGGACGGATTGTAAAGGCATACCACAAAATCCGCCTGTGCTGCTGCCAGAAGCCTTGCCTCGATCTTCTCCCACGGAGTCAGAAGATCACTTAAGCTGATCAGGCAGAAGTCATGGATCAGCGGTGCACCCAGCACTGCGGCGCCGCCTGTGGCTGCTGTCACACCCGGGATAATGGTCAGCTCCACATCCGGATAGTTTTCTCCCACCTCATACATCAGACCTGCCATACCATAGACACCGGCGTCACCACTGCAGATCATGGAAACGGTTTTTCCTTTTTTTGCCTCGTCAAAAGCAAGTACACAGCGGTCTACCTCTTTTTTCATCGGTGTGGTCATGAACTCTTTGCCTGCAAAATACTCCTTTACAAGATCCACATACACCGTATAACCGATGATCACATCACTTTCATTTAATGCACGGATCGCTCTTCCAGTCATCTGGTCATACGCACCCGGGCCAATTCCTACAACATAAATCTTACTCAAAACGTATCCTCCGATTTCCGGCTGCAAGGGCGGTGGTCACACCGTCCCGGCCTGTTTTTTTTCTGATCAGTGTACCCTGTCCGCAACCCAGAACCGCACTTCTCTCACAGACATTCTCTACACCTGTTATCTTTTTTACAAATTGTGACGGGGTAAATTCCCCCTGCACTGCCTTCAGTTCTTCCTCTGTAAAGGTCAGAAACGGAAGCTGCCAGGCTCCTGCCAGGGAAAGAAGTCCCACCTCTTCCTTCTTCAGATCGATACTGGCAATAGCGCTCAGCGCTTCTCTGTAAACATCCGATTCTCTCAGACATTCCTCTGCCGCCTTCCGGATGGAGGCTGCATCCTTTCCCCTGCGGCAGCCCATTCCCAGAACTGCAGAGGGCGGCACCACATGGACTGTATTTTTAAAGGGCAGGCAGCCTCTGTGGATCGTCACCGCAATACCTGTTTCCGGTGCCTCACCGGCTTTCTCACCATTCCCCGGATCCGCTGCAGTTGAGGGCCTTCCGTCTTTTCCGCAAAGCACCAAACCCTCCGGCAGCTCCCCGTCCCATGGAAACTCACTGTAAAAGCCAACGCTCTCTCCTGCAAGAAGGGCCGCAGAAGCCTCCTTTGCAGCCTTCATATGAAAAATAGCACAGCCATTCTTTTTTGCAAAAACATCCACTGCAAAACGGCTGTGAAGATCTGTGGCTGTTGTCACAACCGGCACCGCCTTAAGATATCCGGCACAGCGAAAAGCCAGCTCATTGGCTCCGCCCAGATGTCCGGAAAGAAGAGCAATGACAAATTTTCCGCATTCATCGATCACCAGCACAGCCGGATCCGTCTTTTTTCCGGCAATGTAAGGTGCGATACTGCGCACTGCGATCCCGCAGGCACCAACAAAGATCACACCCTCTTTTCCTGTCCGGAACTGTTCCCCTGCCCACTGGGAGGTGGAAACAGAGATCGGATCCGGAAGGTAACGGCTCTTTTTTGCAAGGGTGACACTCTCACCCTCTTTTTCCAGAGCCCTCTGAAGCCTTTCCCCTGTCTCCAGCCCTGTCATACTGAAGCAAATGATGGAAATGTTCATATTTTATTTCGTAGCCTCACGGAACTCTGTGGTAAAGCCCGGATCATACAGCTTGGATCTGTCATAGCTTGCAGCATTGACCGCATCGCCTACCAGCATAAGCGCTGTTTTTGTGATCTTGTTCTCTTTTGCTGTCTGCGCCAGAGTACCCACTGTACAGATAAACTTCTTCTCATCGGGCCAGGTTGCCTTGTAGACGATGGCAGCCGGTGTATCCTCACGGTATCCGCCCTCCACCAGTCTGCGGCTCAGCTCCTCCAGCATACCTGTACTGAGGAAAATAACCATAGTGGCATTATGAGCGGCAAAGGACTGAATGCTCTCTTTTGCCGGCACCGGTGTCCTTCCTTCCATTCTTGTGATGATCACACTCTGGGAAATATCCGGAAGTGTATACTCCAGGTTCAGTGCAGATGCAGCTCCGCAGAAGGCACTGACACCCGGGCAGGAATCATAGGGGATTCCCTTTTCATCCAGGATATCCATCTGCTCACGGATCGCACCATAGATACATGGATCGCCGGTGTGGAGACGAACGGTCATCTTACCCTCAGCCTCTGCTCGCTCCATAACAGAGATCACTTCCTCAAGGGTCATCTTTGCACTGTTATGGATGGTGCACACATCCTTGGAATACTCCAGAAGCTGGGGATTTACAAGAGATCCCGCATAGATGATCACATCTGCCTCTTCCAGATACTGTTTACCTCTTACTGTGATAAGATCCGGTGCTCCCGGACCTGCTCCTACAAAATGTACCATAATCTATTCCTCTCTTCTGTCTTTGTTTTCTTTGATAATGATCAGGGAATAATATCCTGCATCCTCAGGGATCTCCTCCACGGTCCGGTAGATCTTTTCGTCCGGCATTCCGCAGTTTTCGATCATCATGGCCTCTGCCCCCTGGGAAAGAAGCTCCGCCTTCACATCCTTCATTTTCTTTCCGGCCTTCATAAGGACCTTGGTACCGGAAAGCTTCAGCGCATCCTCGATCTGATAGGAAGCCGGGATCACGTGAAGAGGCTCTGCCTTCTCCACAAGTCCGGTGTTCAGACGGGCGGAAACTGCACAGAAGGATGTGATGCCACAGACGATCTCCGTCTCATAGCCCTGAGCCACAAGTCTGTGATGGATATAGAGATATGTGGAATACACGGTAGGATCTCCCAGTGTGAGAAATACCACATCTTTCCCCTGGTCCAGGACAGCCTTGACTTTATCTGCTCCTGCATCGTGATAGCTCTTCAGCACCTCAGGATCCTTGGACATTGGAAAAGGAACTGCAAGAAGCTCCTTCTTTCCAAGCTCCGGATAAGCCCCCTCCACGATCTTAAACGCTACCGTATCCTCCGGAACCTGTCCCGGAAGTGCGATCACCTCTGCCTCCTTTACAAGACGAAGTGCTTTTAAGGTAAGAAGCTCCGGATCTCCCGGTCCTACACCTACACCATATAATTTACCTGCCATATTTCTTTCCTCCTAACTATATTTTCCAGACAGGATAAAACCTGTCTGTTATTTATATCAAATTTTGTCCTGAAATTTAAAAAATTCCATCCGGACTGGGGTTTCCTGTCATGAAATATCATTCACCCCGACTGCCTGCTCCTGTATCTTATGGATCAGCTCCTCTGCATCCCGGGTCTGCCCCAGCAGTCCGTATACATTGGAAAACACCACAGCACCCAGAAGGATCTGCTCATAGGATCTGTGGTCCAGATAAAACTGGATCTTCTCCATGACCACAGCCATAGTCTCTTTTAGGATACCATAGCTGTCAAGAACAGCCAGCGCCTCATCGGTAGTCCCCGCCTCCAGAATCTCTCTGGCACATTCCAGAGAGCCCCCTGCACGGATGGCACTTGCACAGAGAACCTCCATCCTTCCGTCAGCACAGTGGGAATGGGTATTCATGATCCCGGCGGCAACCTTTACAAACTTACCGATATGAGCCACAAAAAGAATGCCCTTTACGCCCATATCAATGGCCATGTCAATGGTCTCTCCTACATAATTGCTGCACTTGATATTGTTCTCAAAGGGAATGGACATATGCTCCCTGAGATAATCCGCACCGTAATTCCCCGGTGTCACCAGGATATAGTTTTCTCCCTGGCAGAAATGCTGCTTCATCTCCACATGGATGCTTTCGATCAGAGCCTTCTCACTCATGGGCTCTACGATCCCGCTGGTTCCAAGTATGGAGATCCCGCCAAGAATGCCAAGACGGGGATTAAAGGTTTTCTTCGCGATCTCCTCTCCCTGAGGGACGGATACAGTAAGCTTCAGGCCGCCCTCGTAGTCATATTCCTGGGCCGCCTCTTCGGCTTCCCGCAGGATCATGGCTCTGGGAACCGGATTGATCGCCGCCTCGCCCACGTTCTGGGAAAGTCCCGGCTTGGTGACACGCCCCACACCGATCCCTCCGTCCAGGATAATCTGAGGCCGGGATCTCTCTGTTTTCTGCTTCTGCCCGGCCTGTTCTGACGCTGAGATAGAAAACTTCTCCGCTTTTACATAGACCAGGATCCCGTTGGTGGTATCCGGATCATCCCCTGCATCCTTCTGTACCGCACAGGAGACATAGGTTTCGCCCCGGGTAATATCGTGAAGCTGTAATGTAAGGGTGATCCCCTTTGGGGTATCAAGCTCTACCTCAGAAAGAGTCTCTCCCGAGAGCAGCATCCGGACTGCACCCCTGGCTGCCCCGGCTGCACAGGAGCCTGTTGTGTAGCCATAACGGAGGCGCTTGTTGTTTTTTATGACATACTGGTCTTCCAGTCCATTCTTCATATATACGATGCCCTCCTTTTCAGATTACCTTGTGCTCCAGCCATTTGCGGCTGTGGAAACGCCAAGTAAAAATGATCCCACGGACAGTCCAGTCTGCAAACATTCCGATCCAGACACCCATAGGCCCGAAGCCCAGGACACGGATCAGGAAAACACAGAGACAGAACCTGCATGCCCACATGGTACAGCAGGAGGTGATCATGGAAAACTTCACATCACCGGCTGCACGAAGACCATACCCCGGCACGAACGCCATTGTCCATACCACAGGCTTTACGATGGTGATCCATGTGATCATGTGGATGCACATTTCCGCACTGGTACTTTCCATTCCGCCAAGGATCGTCACCGGTCTGACCAAAATATACACAATCAGACAGCTTACGATAATAATTGCCTCTGCAATGACGCAGAGTTTTTTTATGTAATAGACCGCCTCATCCTTGCGGCCGGCACCAAGACACTGGCCTACGATGGTCATAAGGCCCACACCTACTCCGATGGCCGCGATACCATTCAGATTCTCAAGGATATTGGTCATTGCCTGCGCTGCGATGGCTGCTGTTCCCAGTGTGGAAACCGTAGACTGGATGGCAAGCTTTCCAAGCTGAAACATACTGTTCTCAATTCCCGAAGGGATCCCAAGTCCCAGGATCCGTCCGATCATGCTCCAGTCCGGGCGGATCTTCAGGTAATCCCTCACAACGACAGGCTGACGATCCTTACGCAGCTGCCAGAGAACAACCACTGCACAGAAAATACGGGAAACCAGTGTGGAGATCGCCGCTCCTGCAACACCAAGGTGGAAAACCCAGATCAGAACCGCATTTCCGCCAATGTTCATGATATTGGAGATCATGGAGATGGTCATAGGCCCCTTGGTATTCTCCTGGGCACGAAAGATTGAAGCCGCAGAATCATAAGCCGCAATAAAGGGGAATGACAGTGCCGTGAAAAAGAAATAGGTTTCCGATGCACGCATAACATCCGCATCCACCGCACCGAAGATCAGCCTCAAAAGCGGCTTCTGAAAGATCAGACAGACTGCAGACACCACTACAGAGATCGCTGTGATGATAAAAAGCACCTGCCTGGCAGACATATTCGCCTTCTCATAATTCCTCTGTCCGATATACTGGGCGCAGACAATGGCGCCTCCCGCTGCCAGCGCCGAAAAAGCCTGGATCAGAAGCACATTGATGGAATCCACCAGCGATACCGCAGAAAGAGCCGCAGATCCCACATTGCTGACCATCATGGTATCTGCGGTTCCCATTATCGAATTCAAAATCTGTTCCAGAACTACCGGCACCAGAAGATTACGGATCATCCGATTAGTAAACATATGCTGCTGTTCCATTGTTACATCCTCCGCCCCACTTATTTATGATCTGACAAAGCAGAAAAAAATCGTCTGTATTTTATCAATCACACTTTCTCTGACATTATACCCTTTTCCCGCTCTTTTTCCAATATATTTTCTGTGTTTTTTGTACAAACTGCAAAATGCCGCAGGCACGAAACCTGCGGCAGTCTTTGTTTTGTATAATCTTCTCTTTTAAGCTCTTGCATAATTTCTTCCCGGATGGTATATTATGGCTATGAATTGCGGTGGTCGTCTTCGGACAACACCTTGAAAGAGCCTGATGCGTCGGGCTCTTTTTTCTTTTGTCTTTTTTACTGTTTTTCCAGTGTTGGAGCATTCCTCCAACGCTTCATCGCTCTGTACCTCCGCTGCCGTTCGGCTCCAACACTGATCTTATCTGCCGGTGCTGTGCCTGGGAAATACACACCCTTTTTGTACGGAAGATATGAGGTAACAGAGGACCTGGACAGGCCAAGAGCATTTGCAGTTGAAAGAACAGCAGCTTTATGATCCTGTGTTTTTCTAAAATCATCAAAGGTCTCCTGCACCTTCTCCGCCACATCCGATACATACACACCAGCCGTGATAAGCAGCTTCCGAACCTTGATCGGGTTCAGCCCCAGCTCATCTGCAATAGCCTGCAAAGACATCCCCGCTTCATAAAGCTCAACAGCCGGATCCATCAGTTCCCTCAGGATCTTTCCGGCATCATACTTCGGCTTTGATTTCCTGCGGCCACCGCCAGGCCTTCTTGGTTTATACGCTCTTTTCTCACCCATAGATCACAAAACCAGCTCATACATTTTGAAGGTCATCTCGCCAACCACCTCATAAAAAAGTGTCTTTGTCTGGATATACCGAAAACCCAGTTTCTGATACAGACCTTCCGCTGCTGTATTGTTCTCGATCACATCAAGCCTCAGCGCTTTCTTTCCGGCTTTTCTTTCCAGCTCTATAACACTCTCCATCAAATTTCCTGCCAGTCCTTTTCCACGATGATCCGGATGAACTGCCAGAACATGAATAACAATTACCTCGTCCGAATCAATTTTCCATGGCACATCTGAATATCCATCGACCTTTTCGCCATTTGCTATCACACACGCTGCAATCTCATCACCATCTGTCAGCACATACAGTTCTTCCTTATCAATACTTTTCCGAATCATCTCATCAGATGGATGGATACCCTTCTTCCAGTGTGGAAATGACGGGTCATTCTGCTCCCGGTCAATCAAAGTACAGTACAGGGATTTTATCTTTTCAAAATCATCTTTTTCTGCCTTGCGAAATACCATTACATCCCCCTTGATTCCACAATTACCTTACATCGCTTCTTACAAAACGCCAGACCATAAACCAAAATATTATTTCGTCCATCATTTTTCAGGTATTCCTCATACCGTCGGTCTTTGATCTGAGCGAGTGCTTTCTCACAGGCTTTCTCCAGCTCAAATGCTACCTTCACATATTTCAGCTCCATAACAATCCCTGCATCCGGATTCTCTGTTTCTACTATAATATCTGCAAAACCTTCACCAGCTTCCACATTTGATTTTACCAGCCAGTTCGCATTTCCCACCAAAAGTCCAACTAAAAGTGTATGGTAAGAGCTTTCTTTATCTGGCGCCTTTGTGTCAAAAACACTTATGGAATTGCTAAGTATACGGTTCAGATACTTTTCAATTGCTTCTGTATTTCCCTCTTCCACTCCATTCCAAAAAGCAGTCAGCTGCTCTGTATTACTGAAAACTGATTTTTTAAACCACTCCTGTATCTGAAATTTGTATACTTCTCTGACTTCTTTATTAGGAATTACCAGTTTATACGCTCCCTGCTCTGTCATTCCAGTCTGCGTCAGATATCCAGTGGTAAATAAAACACTCCACATATTATCAATACTATTATCTATTTCATCATATGTCAGTTCCAGGCGAACCATTTTCTCAATTGCTTCTCCGGCAACCAGCCGTTCAATTTCATCTCTTGTTGTCTTATTCGCATTATCAATGAATCGTTTGACAAGATCATTTCCACTGGTATTGATCCAGTATGTCTGCGGACGCGCTCCAGGCTCCCCATTCAACCGATCCACATGATTGATCACATCCCAGGGACAATAAACATCTGTATTCCCAAAATGATAACCATCATACCACTCTTTTGTCTCATACAAATGATCTTTCAAATGATAAAACTCCAGAAGATTCTGTACTTCCTCTTCTGTAAAACCAAACTGTTCATCAAAACGGGCATCTGTAATAGAAAGCACTTTAAAATTATTCAACCCTGTAAAAATGCTCTCTTTCGAAACGCGAAGGCAGCCTGTCAAAACTGCAAACAGCAAAGAATCATTTGTCTTTAGTGCCTGTCCAAAAAGGCCACGGATAAGCGCAACCATCTCTCTGTAATAGCCATGCTGGAAAGCCTTATCCAACGGTACATCGTACTCATCAATCAAAATAATCACTTTTTGTCCATAATATTTTTCCAGTAGCTGAGACAATGTCTGCAAAGAAGAAGTAAGACTTCCGTCAGGTATTGAATACTGACCTTCAAGCATCTGAGTCAGTACATGATATTTATTCTTATCATTCTCTGATAATTTTTCGCTGTTTATAAGAAATGAAAAACGCTCTGCTTCCATTCCAATTAATTCCATTAATTTATATTTGGCTTCTTCGAATGTCAACCCATCCACATTTTTAAGTGAAAGAAATACTACAGGATACTTTCCCAGATACTTTTCACAAAGTTTCGTGTTCTTTGAAATATAAAGATCATCAAACAATGCTCCGTCTGTTCCTATTTCAAAGAAACATCGAAGCATACTCATATTAAGAGTCTTTCCAAAACGCCGGGGCCTGGTAAAAAGACTCACCTTTCCCCATTGTTCAAGAAGCTGTTCAATCAATTTCGTTTTGTCAATATAATAAAATCCATTCTCTCGAATTTCCCGGAAATTTTCAATTCCAACCGGCAGCTTTAATGCTTCAGACATTTCTCCCACCCCTGTTTTCTCTTTTTCTTTCATCTAATCATTACTAATCCCTCTAAATGATTTTATATTAATCTCATTTATATTTTGTTTCCTTTCAAAGATAATAACTTCAACTTATCAGTATTATTTTTAGTATAACGGATAAATAATCAAAATACAATTTGAAGTTTCAGATATGTTCGACATACAATATTGTCAAGGTACCCGTGTTTTACCGCATACTCTTTCAACTCTTCTAATACCGCCTTATTATAATCCCGGAATTATTATGTCTATTCCCTATTCTAATTTTATTTCACATAAATATTTCAACACGAGCCAATCGTTTTCTCAGTTTAAATCATTAAGGTACTGTGCTATTTTTTTACTGGCATCATAAGATGACAGTCCCCTTAGCGGATGCGATCATTGAGCGTATTGCTCACGATAGCTATAGGATTAACATTGTTTCCAATCTGCCAGATTTGCGGTGTTACCGCACAAAATTCATTTTCATCAACAAATCTGTCCATCTACCAAAGCTTCGTACGATACTCTTGTATAATCAACTTGCAATTCTCTAACTACAATCTTTCTGCTTTTTCCAGTTCTTTTCATAATTTCATCAATTGATACCATTCCATGTTCTTCTATAACTTCATCCTTCTTTCTTTATATTCGCATAAAACGGGTATACATCCACCCAATTCTAAAAGTGCTACTGACTTTTTGCTATCGGTTTAATATCAAGGTCATGGCCCATATTGAAATCAAAATTTCCCCTGCCATCCCTACACAGTTACTGAGGGCTGCTCCCCGCATTGTATCAACCAAATGAATGAGTATACTCCCCTTCCGTATTCCATTCAACTTTTTTAATATATTCCTCTATATTGATCAAATGTACAG
>NZ_JAMOYY010000021.1:0-56314 GCF_023669475.1 Blautia sp. MB18-30
CTTTTTTCCCATTTTTTACAATTTTATCATTTTACACAAAACATATGTTTAAATTTATTTATGTAAATCAGGTCATCCACATGGTTATCCTTGTGGATAATGTGGATAAATTTGTGCATAACTTGATTATTGGCGGATTTGCGGATTTTTGTCATGTGGAAAACTTTTTGGAAAGTTTTTCACTTATCCACCATGGTTCGACAAGTTTTGTGCATATTGCCAGAACGACCTTTTCAGGGCTGATATTGCCCGTATCCGCACGCACCTGTCTAATGTTGCCAATCCTCTCCGATTTTATATCAAGCCTTTCTTTTTGCAGCTTTTTATGGTGTTTCTCCTGCGTGCGGTCTTGACATCAGCACTGTTTTTTGTTAATGTGAAAACACTAAAACAACGTGTGGATTTTTCAGTTTTGAACTTTTTTCGCCACACAATCTGTCCGATTCGAGAAGACAGATTGTGTGGCTTTTATTATGCACAAAAAACACGCTCTGTTTTCCGCACCTGATATTCTTACGATTCTGATATAAAGGGGGATTTTTCATGAACAGCACATTTATGAAGGAAAAGCCTGTCGGCCCGCTGCTGGCATCCATGGCGCTGCCTATGGTCTTTTCCATGCTTGTAAACTCACTATACAACATTGTGGACAGCTTCTTCGTGGCACAGATCAGCGAGCAGGCCATGACCGCCCTGTCCCTTGTCTATCCGGTCCAGAACATGATCAACGCCGTTGCCATTGGCTTCGGAATCGGAATCAACGCCAGAGTTTCCTATCACCTTGGCGCAGGCGACAAAAAAATGGCAGACACTGCCGCAACCCACGGATTTTTTCTGTCTGTGATCCACGGGATCCTGATGACCGTGATCAGCATCGCTGTTATGCCCGTATTCCTTCAGATGTACACCCAGGATGAAACCGTGATCCGGATGGGGCTGGAGTATTCTACCATCGTTTTCCTGTTTTCCACAGTAATTGCCATCAGCCTTTTCTTCGAAAAACTTTTCCAGGCTGTAGGACGGATGAAAGTATCCATGCTCGCCCTGCTTGTGGGATGTATCAGCAACATCATCCTGGACCCGTTCCTGATCTGGGGAATCGGCTTTTTCCCGAAGCTGGGTATCCGGGGCGCAGCTCTGGCTACTGGCATCGGCCAGGTGCTCACCATTGCGGTCTATATGGTCTTTTATATCCTGAAGCCTATTCCTGTACGTGTAACGCCCAAAGCCCTGAAAACAAGCAAAGAAACGGATCTGAGCCTGTATGCCATCGGTGTTCCCGCGATCCTGAACCTGGCACTGCCATCGTTTCTGATCTCTTTTCTGAACTCCGTGCTGGCCGCTTACTCGGACAGCTATGTGGTAATCCTTGGCATTTATTACAAACTGCAGACCTTCCTGTATCTCCCGGCCAACGGAATCATCCAGGGAATGCGCCCGCTGATCGGTTATAACTTCGGTGCCCGCGAGATGAAGCGTGTGAAAAAAATCTTCCGGCTCACCCTGGAATCCAGCTGTGTGATCATGCTCTTTGGAACCGTTATCTGCCTCCTGGCATCCGGACAGCTTATGGGACTTTTCACAACTACCCCGGAAACCATTGTCGCTGGCTCCAGAGCACTGAAGATCATCAGCGCCGGCTTTCTTGTTTCTGCTGTATCCGTTACCACTTCCGGTGCCATGGAAGGCCTTGGAAAAGGCACGCAGTCCCTTGTAATTTCCCTTTTCCGCTATGTGGTCGTTATCATGCCCACCGCATATCTTCTGTCCCATTTTATGGGTCCTGATGGCGTATGGAACGCATTCTGGATCACAGAGGTGTTTACAGCCATCGTTTCTGTCATGATTTATCACAAAACGTTGAAAAAAGCCTGAGAATGCAAATGTCCGGCCCACCGGCCTGTTTGCAGCCACCTGCAGGTTTACGTCCCGAAAGCACAAAAAGCTTCGATCCACTCTCTGAGCACATCGCTCATCGATGAGAGTTAGATCGAAGCTTTCTTTATTAACCAAATCAGGAAAATCCCATGAGTGATCCCTGATATCCTCTTGACTCAAACGGATATCCGTGATCTGCGTTCATTTAATTCGCGGAAATTTCCTCTGTATCTCTTACAGCAGTCCTTTCTCACGGATCAGCTTTAAAGCGCCTTCATCGGCCACTACCGTCACATCCGGGTGAAGCTGCAGGATAGATGCCGGCACGTTGGGCGTGATCGGTCCGTAGAGAGATTTGTAAAGGGCATCTGCCTTTGCCTCTCCGGTAGCGACCAGAAGGATTTTCTTTGCAGTCATGATGTTTTTGATACCCATGGTATATGCCTGCTTCGGCACATCATCCATAGTCTCAAAGAATCTTGCATTTGCCTTGATGGTGCTCTCCGTAAGGTCTACGCAGTGAGTCTCCTTCTCAAATGCTGCACCCGGCTCGTTGAAGCCGATGTGACCGTTTCCGCCGATTCCAAGCAGCTGCATATCGATACCACCCACGCTGCGGATGATCTCATTGTAATCCGCGCAGGCTTTCTCACTGTCCTCTTCCAGTCCGTTTGGCACATAGGTTCTTGCCTTATCGATATTTACATGGTCAAACAGATTTGTGTTCATAAAATAACGATAGCTCTGATCGTTATCTCCGGAAAGTCCTTTGTATTCATCAAGATTTACGGATGTGATCTGCGAAAAGTCCAGATCTCCTTTTTTGTACCACTCGATCAGCTGCTTGTACATTCCCACCGGTGTGGAGCCTGTAGCAAGTCCAAGAACAGCATTTGGCTTCATGATGATCTGTGCAGACATGATGTTTGCTGCTTTTCTGCTTACGTCATAGTAATCTTTTCCTGTATAAATGATCATAATCTTTTCCCTTCTCCTTATGGTAAAAAAGAACAACCGGATAACTAAGATTCACATATCTCCTGCTTTTCCTGTTGTTCTTTTTTATTATTGATTCGTTTTTTTACTCAGCCATCTCTACTTCGAGAACATAGTCTACCGGGTCAGGAAGTACCGGGTCAGGTCCCAGATCAACGAATGCGATATCCGGGTAATCGCTGTGCATCCATGCATTGGAGATCGGCACCTCATGTCCGTCATCCAGCGCACGCACCTTCACGATCTTATCCTTATCAAATCCCAGAAGCGGAAGTGGTCCCAGTGTATTCTCATAAATATGCACATAGTATTTGTTTCCGTTTCTGGTGATACGTCCGTAATCCGGCTTCGGAATGTTTTCAGCCGGTACACAGCCGTAGATACTGTCATGATTCTTATCCATCCAGCGACCGATCTCAGCTAGGATCGCAGAAGATTCCTTCGGGAATTTACCTTTGGCATCCGGTCCTACGTTCAGGATCATATTTCCACCCTTGGAAACGCACTCTACCAGCTTCTTGATCAGCATGGAAGCCGGTTTGTAATAATGGTCGTTTGCACAGTATCCCCAGTTGTTGTTCATGGTGAAGCATGCTTCCCAGACCATCGGGTTGCCTTCCTTATCGCAGATTCCTTCCGGCGGGATAATCTGCTCAGGGCTTACGAAATCGCCATGGTACGGTGTCGGATCACACTCATACAGGGATCCTCTTCCCTCTCCGCTGGCTTCCAGACGGTTATCGATGATAACCTGCGGCTGTAAGCTGCGCACCATGTTGATCAGCTTGGTTGCGCCCCATTTTTCCCCTCTCATATCGTCGTAGGAGAAATCAAACCAGATGATATCGATCTGTCCGTAGTTTGTACAGATCTCTTCTACCTGATTATACAGATATTCTGTATAACGTGAGAAATCACGGTTCTCATTTCCGCACTCTTTGTGGTTTCTCATCGGATGGATACGATCTCCGTAATGCGGATAATCCGGATGATGCCAGTCAAGCAGTGTGAAATAGATTCCAACCTTAAGGCCTTCCTCACGAAGTGCCTCTACATACTCCTTGATCAGGTCTCTTCCTGCCGGTGTGTTTGTTACCTTGTAATCTGTGTATTTACTGTCAAATAAGCAGAAGCCGTCGTGATGTTTTGCTGTCAGGACTACATATTTCATACCTGCAGCCTTGGCCTCTTTTGCCCACTGCTTCGGGTTGTAGTCTCTTGCATCAAATTCTTTCATAAACGGAAGATATTCTTCCTCAGGTATTTCCTCTACGCTTCGTACCCACTCGCCTCTTGCAGGGATAGAATATAATCCCCAGTGGATAAACATTCCAAAACGGGCATCCTGGTACCACTCCATACGTTTTTCATATTCTTTTCTGTCAAACTGATACATGATTTTTTCCTCCTGTTTAGATTAAAAGCATCAGCCTTTGATAGCTCCGGAAAGCATACCTTTTTCAATCTGTTTATGGAACACGATGTAAATGATAAGCATCGGAATTACGGACATTACTACATATGCAAACTGACTTCCGATCTCCTGTGTATGTGCAGAAGAGAAGTTCAGCATCGCACGTGAAACTGTGAAATATTTGGTATCTGTCATCAGGATCATGGAGAATACAAGTTCACTGTATCCATAGATGAATACGAAGATCGCCTCTGTTGCGATGATCGGCTTGCAAACAGGGAAAAGGATCTTCCACAGCAGCTGCCAGTTGTTACATCCATCAATGATCGCCGCCTCATCCAGGTTCCTGGAGATTCCATCCATGAATCCTGTATAAAGGAATATCGCCTGGGACATACCAAACGCAACATAGATCAGGATCAGGAAGAACAGGTTGTTCTTTGCATTTAATGCTGTTGCAATGTTGTTGATCGGGATCAGTGTACAGTGAACCGGAACCATTACTCCGATCATGAAGAATACATATACCCATTTCAGGAATTTGTAATCTTTTCTTGATAAGATGTATGCTGCCATCATTCCGACTACAGTATTAAATACAGTTGTCAGAGTCGCTACAACCAGGGAGTTCTTGATGGTATTCAATGCATCCGCTGTTTTGTTTGCGCTGATATAGTTCTGGAACATAATCTTCTTAGGGAAGCTTAACAGGTTCAGGTAAATCTCTGAGTTTGTTTTGAAGGAAGCCATTACGGTCACTACTACCGGAAACAGTGTAACAACTGTCCACAGGATCGCGATAATGTACAGCGCTATCTTTCCTCCATGCATTTTCTGTTTATTAGCTGTTTTTTCCATATCGTCTCTTCTCCTTCCGCCTACATTGCAAGATCTTTATCTTCACGGAACAAATGATTGGTCACAAGACTCAGCACAACACCCAGCACTAACAGAATAACGCCGTATGCACTGCTTCGTCCGAACAGCTTATAGGAGAATCCCTGTGTATAAAGCATGATTGAAGGTGTGGAGCTGATATCGTTCGGGCCTCCTCTTGTCATTGCCCAGATGATATCGAATACTTTCAGACATCCTGTAATACACAAAATAGAGAATACCTTGAAGGAGTTTTTCATCAGAGGAAGGATGATATAGCGGATCCTCTGCCATCCTGTAGCACCATCCAGCGCTGCAGCCTCATTTAACTCATCAGGGATCGCCACCAGACCAGCTGCAAAGATCAGCATGTTATATCCGGCATACATCCATTCGTTTACCAGAACAACGATCCAGACGTTTACAGTCTTTATCGTCAGCACATCAGGGATCGTACCATGAAGGCCGAAAATATTTTCAATGGTATTAAAGATACCAAAGTTCGGATTTAACATAAATGTCCACATCAGGGCTACTGCTGTTGTTCCTAACATATTCGGAAGGAAGTAGCAGGTTCTGAAGAATCCGGTTCCCTTGATCTTTGCAGTTACCAGCATTGCGAGACCAAATGAAAGCGGCATCAGGATAACGAAACCACCGATCATAAAGTACACACTGTTGAGCATTGCATTCCAGAACAGCTTATCTGAAAAAATCTTCTGATAGTTCTCAAGTCCTACCCATTGCTTTGCCGCACCAAACATACCGTTCCATTTACGGAATGATAAGCCTACGGTATCAAAAACAGGGTAGATGACAAAAATAACAGTTATTAAAATTGCCGGAAGAAGGAACGCTAAAGAAAGCGTAAGATCTTTTTTATCCAGCTTCTGTTTTACCTTTGGTACAGATTTACCTGCCATATGTATACCTCCGTAATAAACAAGGGGAAGCAGATGATGCTTCCCCCTGTTTCTCTTATCCACACATCATGCGTTCAGTCAAAATTCTCTTTATTCGTAAGCAGACATTTTGTCAACGATATCGTCTCCAACTTCCTGTGCACTTGCGCCTGTCGCTAATGCCTGAAGAGAATTACGGATTGTATCCATAGCTGCTGTGTTGCTGTCATATGTAGGAATCTCAAGTTTAGACTCTGTATTCTCAGCCATGATCGCATTTACATCGTCAAGCAGATAGTTACCTGTATCAATCGTAACCTTCTCAGCATATGTTGTCGGGCTGGATTTGCACATTTCGTTGATGGAATCTACACTTGTAAGGTATTTGATGAATTTAACAGTTGCTGCGATTTCCTCATCGCTCTTGTTTAATGTAGTGATGTAGTATGTATCAGAACCGCCGCCCATCTCTACAGTCTTGTTTTGCTTGTCGATATAAGGAATTCTTGTAACACCGATCTTCTGAGCATCGAAGAGAGTTGTATCGGAGTCATTCTGGAAGTTACCGCAGTTCCATGTTCCGTCAACTGTGAATGCAGCTTTTCCTGCCTCGAACATATTTCTCTCTGTGTTGAAGTCTGTGCTGAGGATTCCGTCTCCCCAGTATCCTGCATCAATCATATCTTTCATCTTCTGATAGATTGCAACCATCTTCTCGCCGTTGTAAGCCTCTTTGTCGCTTGCAAGATCATCTGCGATGCTTGTTCCGTAAGCTTTCAGAGCAAGAGCACTCATCAGATGCTCGAAGTGATAGTTATCTTTGTCAGAGTAGTTGAATGGCTGGATTCCTGCATCTTTTAATTTTGCGCAGGCATCAACAAGATCATCCCAGGACTCCGGAACATCTACGCCAACCTGATCAAGGTAATCTTTGTTGTAGTAGAGACAGAGCTGATAAGCGGACCACGGAATACCATAGGTTCCTTCAATGCCGTCAAACTGTGTTGTCTCCCATGCAAAATCCTGAACTCCCTCTTTCCATTCCGGATACTGTTCAAAGTATGGTGTCAGATCCAGTATATATCCTGCATCTACATACTCTCTTGTACGGCTTCCGCCATACTGAAGGAATGCGTTCGGTACATTACCGGAAGCGAAATCTGTTGTAAGCTTCTCTTCGTAATCAGACTCTGTAGAAATACTCTCATCTGTTACATGGATCTTTCCTTCGTTCTCTTTATTGAACTCTTCAAGTGCTTTGTAATACCATTTAGCCTGTCCGTCTGTATCAGATCCGTTGTTAAATCTGAATGCTACACGAAGCTCAACGTTTTCAAAATCCATATTGTCTACATCGTAGTTTGTGTCACCCTTTGCAAATACGGCGCTTCCTGTTACGCCTACTGTTGACATTGCTGTTACACCGGCGAGACACAGTGTTGCAACTTTTTTCATTCGTTTCTTCATGAATAAATCCTCCCTTAATATGATTTTTTATTATATAGTTTTCCCCTTGATGTTCATAAATTGATCAATCGATGATCGCCTCAAAGATCGGCTCTTCTTCCTCAAGCTCCAGGCATACACAGTAGTTCTTTGCCCCCTGAAGCTTCTCCGGAAGCTCTACCTCTATCATCGAGTTTCCTTCGCAGCACTTTAATGCGCGGCACGGAAGCTTTTCTCCTGTGCTTACCACATATGCACCCTTTAACTGATTACCGATGTTCAGCAGTTCAACTCGATATCTCGGTGCAAGGACGTGTACGTAAAGCTTATGTGGTCTCTTTGTAAATTCAATGCTCGGGATCTCATACGGATAGATACCAACATTCTTGGTTCCGTAAATTGCTTCCGCATTCTCAGTCACGTATTTACCAACCTCATTCATAACCTCGACACAAGCTTCCGGAACAGTTCCGTCTGCCATTGGTCCTACGTTCAGCAGGTAATTTCCGCCTCTGCCGACGATCTTGAGAAGAAGGTTCAGGATATCATCCGGATTCTTCCAGTTTGTATCGTATTTATTATAACCCCATGTATCATTTACAGTTGCCGGTACTTCCCAGTCACCGTCGTATGGAAGACGTGGAATAAAGTTATCACCGGTGGTCATGTAATCGCCCTTCTGGTGTCCGATACGTCCGCTGATGATGCAGTCAGGCTTAATACCCTTAACCCAGTCTCTTAATTCCTGAGCTTCGTCTGCGGTCATTCCCATCGGAGTATCAAACCAGATCAGGGAAATATTATCGTAATTCTCAAGAAGCTCTTTTAACTGCGGTTTGCATTTCTCATCGAAGTATATACGGAATTCCGGCTTCCATTCGTTCTTGTCTTCGTAATCCTTCTTATAGGCATTGTCATCATCCCAGTCCTGAGCCTGTGAATAATAGATACCCATTGTCATGTCATATTTCTTACAAGCATCGGAAAGCTCTCTTAAGATATCTCTTCCTGCAGCCTTCACTACATTAAAATCACTGACCTTGGAATCGTACATTGCGAATCCCTCGTGATGCTTGGAAGTAAGAACGATATATTTAACACCCCACTGCTCTTTCGCTCTTTTCACAAACATGTCCGCGTCAAATTTGTCCGGATGGAACTCATCTTTCAGCTTTCTGTAATCTTCCTTGTCAATGTTGAGATTGTTCTCGATCCACTCTGCGATACGGTCTGTCTTGGTGACCTCGCCGGTCTTCGGATCTTTCCATTCTCCTGCAAGGATGGAATAAAGTCCCCAATGGATGAATAATCCGTATTTGGCATCTTTATACCACTGCTGCTTTGTGTCTGCCATAACCTTCTCCTTGTTTCGTATAGCTGATTTTCTTGTTGCATAAAACGTTTCGTTTTTTGTTAAGACTATCTTACCGCATCCGAAGCAGCTTTTCAAGTAAAATCATAGGGCAAAAATCATTTTTCCTATTTTTTACAATTATTTCGTCTTGTTTTTGTGTGCTTTTTCGTATCAGGTTTTGTTAAACGTTTCATTTTTATCAATTTTCTGTACAATACGCTCGTTTTTTCTGATACTTTATGTGTAAAAAATGCCATGTGTATTGAGGCATTTTCTTTTTCATGATATAATATGAAAATACTCTATTATCTGTAAATGTATCAGAACCGGAGGTTTTACATGAACGTTACGATCAATGATATCGCCCGTGCGACAGGCCTGTCCACCGCAACGATCTCCAAATATATAAACCACAAAAAAATACGGGAAGAAAATCGTATCCTTATAGAAAAGGCAATTCAGGAGCTTGGATATACCCCAAACCGGAATGCCCAGCTTCTCCGTGCCAAAAACACACATACCATCGGTATCCTGATCTCAGATCTTGGTAATTATTTCTGGGGCGAGCTTGTCAACTCCATTATCAAGCATTTCACGGATCATGGCTATACAGTTATTGTCTGTTCTTTCTTTTTTGAACATCAGAAGGAGATCGATACGATACAGGATATTATCTCCCAGCACTTTGACGGAGTCATCATGCTCCCATCCTGCTGGCATGATGACCTGTACCAGCTCTTACAGAATGCCGGCATACCGGTTGTAATGCTCGATCAGATTCCTGCTTCCATGAGACATTTTCCTGTAGACTGTGTTATTTCTGATAATTACAGAGGCGGTGCACTGCTGGCAGAGCACCTTTTGGAAAAAGGCCACACAAAGGTCTGGATCATGGAACAGTATCTGGACTCCTACACCATCGAGCAGCGGATCCAGGGCTTTGTGGATGTATATCAGAAAAATGGCATTGACCTTCTGAAACAGCAGGATTCTTTTCCCCCTGTTTCTTTTGGTTCCACTGCAGAAACGATCACCCAGAGCAACCTGCATTTCCAGAAGCTTATTGATTCTTCCGATCCCCCTACTGCTGTTTTTTTTGACTGCTATCTCTCCGCAATGGGCGGTTTAAGCGCTGCCAGCCAGGCACGAATTTCCGTTCCTCAGGATATTTCCTTTGTGTGCTTTGATGATGATCCGCTTTTCAAGACCATGAGCGCGACTATGACCTGCGTCTCACAGGATCTGACAAGCATGGGGAAACATGCTGTGGAATTACTTTTAAAAAGGATCCATGGAGACTATACGGATTTTCCCAAAATAGACATGCTGGATGTTGTATTCCACCCGCGGCGCTCCGTAAAAGACCTGTCCGAACACAACAGTACAGCATCCGGAAAGGATTGATTTATGAGTGCAACCATCAAGGACATTGCCAGAGAAACCGGTCTGGCATTGGCCACCATTTCAAAATATATCAACGGCGGAACTGTACGGCCGCAAAACAAAAAGCAGATCGACGAAGCGATCCGGAAACTGAATTACGTTCCACGAAACACGGCCCGGGAACTTCGTTCCTCCAAGACTTACCGTATCGGTCTGGTATCCGGTCCTCCCAATACTCCGCATAATGCTTTTCTTCTGAGCAAAATAGAAAACACCATGCGCGCTCACGGTTATTCTCTCACATTTATGAGCGGCGACAAGTATAAGGATCATGTCAATAAATTCGTCCCTCACATGCTCCGCTCTGGGATCGACGGCCTTATCATTACCTCTTTCAGTCTGAACCAGGACATCTGTTCTGCTGTGGAACACGCCAAAATCCCTGTTGTGGAGCTGGAAGAACACAGCCATTTCCACCGTACAGACTGTGTACAGACCAGCTGTACCTCCGGAGCCTACGAGATCGTGGAGCATCTGATAAAAATGGGGCATCAGAAGATCGCCCTTGTCACCGGTTCTCCTGCATCCTATACTGCATGTGAACGAAAAAAAGGCTATCTCCGGGCACTGGAAGACTACGATATTCCGGTTAATCCCGATTATATCATCGCTGAAAATTACACAAACGACTTTGGATATCAGGCAATGCAGAAATTATGGAATCTTCCGGAACGTCCGACTGCCGTATTTTCTGCGAACTATACACTATGCCTCGGTATTTATGAAGCGATCTACAGCCTTGGCATCCGGATCCCGGAAGACCTGTCTGTTGTCTCCTTTGATGATTTTGAACTGTCCATGCTGCTTTCTCCTCAGCTGACCGCTGTCCGTCAGCCGCTGACCGGTCTGGCAGAGCAGGCCTGTGATCTGCTGCTTCGCAGAATGAACGGAGACTACAGTGATTTTCCAAGGACGATACGCCTGAAGCCAGAATGTATCTACCGGGATTCCGTGCGTGATCTCTTTTCTGATGCTAAGTAATGCAAAGCAACTTTTATTACGGCAATTTCGGGAAGCACAACAGGCATTTTCATTCCGATCTGCCCGCATATTCTGAGCATCTGAACCACTGCAATAATTTCACAGCTTTTACAAAGGGCACAGACCGTCACCGACACAGTCGATGATACGGCCTGTGTTCCTTCTGTATATATCCGTTATATCTGTCACAGCAGTCTCAGCAGCATATCTCCGGTTCCCACATTGTATCCGCTGGTTGCATAGATCCCATTCAGGCTTTTGTTTGTCACAATGATCAGCGGAAGCTTATCCGGATCTACGTACATTCTTCTTCCCAGTGTATTGATGATCTCTGAAAAATCATCATATAAGATCTGAACATCTCCAAGCTTGCCCAGTGCTCTTGAAAGGGTAGGTGTCTCCAGCGCTTTTTTGCTTTTTACTACAAAAATGATCCTATTCGCATATCGGGAAAAAGCTTCTTCCTGCTCCATCATCTCATTTAAGATATGCTCCGTCGGTTCTTTCTCCTCTTCCAGAAACGCCAGGATATGCTTCCCATCTGCCGTCAGTTCTGACGCCTTCACGGTGCTTCCATCTTCTTTTCTGAGAGTAAATTCCGGTATGGAGATATTCTCCAGCATATCTTCCAGGTTTGCATTCCGAAATGCCAGCTCCACCCTCTTCATTTCTCCGATCTGAACCTCAAAATAATACTCCGCTGCAAATATATTTCCATTTGGCAATCTGTTTGAGGTAAGGATCCTGTAATTTCCCGCTTCCAGCGGCAGCTTCATCACCTGATCTCTGAAATTTTCGGCTTCCAGCTTCCGTGTGATATATTTTCCGGCTTCCAGTTTTGCGATGCTCCAGTTCTGGAAATATTTCCACTGTGTATCCGCACTTGCCTTCAGAAGGATCGATGCCTTTTTCTCCGTTTCCGCAGATACTGAGATGAATTTTCCGTTTTTCATATACTCCATGGAACGGTCATGAGGGTTCAGGCGTGCCGGAATCCCCAGTGTTCTCGCCATTGCCACAAAAAGGATCTTCTTTGACAGAATGCTTCCTGTTCCCGTTTTCAAACATCCGGACGGCGTGGTGATCACACTGCTGCGTTCTTTCTCCGGACTGGAAACGATCTTATCCTCAATCCACTTCCAGATCTTCGCCGGTTCCTTTTGCAGCATATTTTTTTCTTCTTCCGACAGTTGCTCAAGAATCGTTTTTCTGTATTTCTGCAAAACTTCATCGTCAACTCTCGGGTTCAGTACATATGGTACAAAAATATCTGCATCCATGTTTTTTTCATACGGTAATGCAGATTTCAGGTGCTCCTCCAGAACCTGGCTGATACAGTCTGTTCTGTCTTTCTCTGTGAGGACTTCAAGGAGTTTTTTTCTCATTGAAGAATCTCCAGTTTCTTTTTCCAGGAATTTCCGACACTCCAGATTGCTCAGGTTTCTTACCTTCTGTTCCCTGTAAGCGTTTGCCTCTGCCAGACGTCTGCTGCCTCTTTCCTTCTGCTCCGATGTTGGCATATCTTTATTTACAGGTGCATCATGAGGTGCGATCATATCGATCTCCGTCCACTCCTCATAAAAAATACCCTTTTCCTTTCCTACGGGCATCAGACAGATCTCACAACAATCCTCTGTTTTTGTATCCATGCTGTTTTCTGCATGCAGCCATTCTCCATCTGCATACATCCTTGCAGAAATATGGATACTTCCAAGCCCTGTTGTCAGGCTGACTTTTCCCAGACTGTCGGTTTTCAGTTCTGCGATCGGGGCATATTCCGAATAATTCAGCACCTCAAAAGAAACTTCTGCACCTTCTGCCGGTTTTCCATGTGAATCCTTTACGGACACAGTGATCTCTTTTGTCAGTGCATATCGTTTCAGCTCGTTGAGCATAGTCACCATACCATCTTTGCCGATCACTTCTCCCTCCGGGATCATGGTATCAAAAACTCTTGAATGGACCATCATGGCCCTTGAGGAAGCGTTGGTAAACCATCCCTTATTCAGGATCTCCTCCGGCTCACAGGCTCCCAGAAAATACCAGCTTCCATCGCACCAGATTTCCACCCACGCATGATTGTCATCACAATGAGACCACTTTGGTGCATATACCTGACGGGCAGGTACACCAACACTTCTCAGTGCATTAACGGTAAATACAGATTCCTCTCCGCATCTTCCGTTTCCTCTGCGGTATACGGCAAGTGCAGACAGGGTACGATCATCTGTACAATGATAGGTAGCCTCCTGTGCACACCAGTAGTTCACCTCCAGGGCAGCTTCCCGGAAGCTCATTCCCTCAGTTCTCTCTCCGATCTCCCTGCGGAAAAATGTACGGCAGGGTGCGATCTCCTCCTCATTTACTCTATGAAACAGCACATAATTCAAAAAGATTTCCTCCGGCAGCTCTGCCACCCCGGAGTTTTCCTTCCATAAATATACGCCATTCTCCGCATAATCCAGAAATACTTCAAACGCGTAATTTCCGATATCACTGTACGGCATGAACGCATATAAATATTTGCACGCCAAAGCCACTTCGTCTATGCATTCCGCAAGCTTTTTATCAATCTCCGCAAAAACCTGCGGTAACCCCATCATCTGCTCCCGATATTTTTTTTCGATCCGATCACGGTTTTCTTTCAGAAAAATCTTCCCCTCAGCCATTATAATTCCTCCAGAACTTTCTTTGCAGCACGAACATTTTCAATATCTGTACGCCATATCTCATATTCACTGAATGTCGGAAGTCCCATATTGACACCTTCCTTGCGAAACTGCATCGCACTGTCCGTTACAACCTTGCCGCTCATATGATAAGCCTTGATCCCGGTAAGAGGATAAAGCTGGCGGATCACTTCCGCACCGACGCCACTCCCCGCCTGGATGGTGATACGTCCCTGACTCCTGGTTTCCAGTTCCTTCAAAAGCTCCGCACCCTGAAGGCAGGTATTCTTCTGTCCGGAGGTAAGGATCGTATCGATTCCCAGAGAGATTGCCTGTTCCATAGCCTCGATCGGATCTGCGCACACATCAAAAGCCCTGTGCAGCGTAACAGACATATCTCCCGCCGCATCCATCAGCTCTTTCATCTGTTCCATATTCAAGGTGCCATCCGGTTTCAGGATACCTACCACGACACCCTCCGCTCCCATTTTGCGGAAATCCTTTACGGCATTTCTTATCATAGAAAATTCCGCATCTGTATAACAGAAATCTCCAAACCGCGGACGGATCAGCGCATGGATCCGGATATCTGAACGCTTCCTTATTTCCTCAAAAAGCCATGGGCCGGGAGTTGTCCCCCCGATGATCAGATTGCTGCAAAGCTCCAATCTGTCCGCACCACCCTCGGCTGCTGCCATGGCGGATTCCACAGAATCCACACAGGTTTCCAGAATATAGTCTTTCATGTAAAAATCCCCCTTTGTTACTGTCTGCTCAGAGTAATTTCACTCCGGTATTCCTCAGTATGTTCACAATGGTATCATCCGGAAATTCATCGGTAATGATCCCGCTGATATCATCAAAATGTGTATATTTATAAGATTCGTTAAAATAAAACTTCTCTCTCTCCATAACCACATATTTATGTCTGCTGCTCTGCACTGCCGCCTTCTTGGTCAATCCATCCTCCACTCCGGATGTAGTAACTGCAAAATCTGTCATATCCACGCCACAGCTTCCCAAAAATGTCCGGTCAAAGCTGTACTGCTTGATCACCTCAATGGCCGCAGCTCCCATAAATCCATTCACCGAACGGTACATAGTTCCCCCTGTGCCTATGGCCGTGATAGACGGATTCGCAGCAAGGATCTGCAGGATATCGATCATATTGCTGACAACCACAACATGCATACCCGACGAAGCGATAAGCCTTGCCAGCTCTATATTTGTAGTGGAAACATCCAGAAAGATCGTTTCGTTATTTTTGATCAGCTTGAAGGCTTTCGCAGCAATCACTTTCTTCTTATCAAGATTGTACATACGCCTGTCTACTACGTTTCTCTCCAGAGGATACTCCTGTGACAAGATCGCTCCGCCGTAAGTCCTCTTTAATCTGCCTGCATTTTCAAGGATCTTGAGATCCTTGCGGATACAGTCCTCCGTAACCTGAAACATCTCGCTTAATTCTTTGACCCTGACTTTTCCTTTTTCGCGGAGACATTTCTCTATTGCATTCTGTCGTTCTTCTGTAAACATGGTCCTATCTCCTCATTCCTGATTTTTCTGTGATAAAAGTTCCAGAAATCAATACTCCGCAAAACAATATCCGGCGCATTGATCCCTGGAAAGCCTGTGATTTCAGTATAACAGTTCGATATCTTACTGTCAATTATTTTGTATTATTTTTTATTGTTTTATCGTATTTTAATCAAATCAAGTAATTCCACTGGTTCAATTGCGAACCTCCGCTTGCCCCCTGTTCCGGGAATCCCTTACAAAGCTGCAAATATCCCCCTGACTCAAAGCCACATGTTCCCTTGCGGAATTATAAAGGTCAATAAACATTGAAAATATTGAATAAATTATGAGGACTTGTCTGTACTCTTCCCGAAACAGACAAGTCCCCACAGTTCCATAACAAATATCCAGTTATGAGCAGATAAAATCAGATTTTTACTATCTGCACATATATTCATCCAGCTCTCCGATAAATTTCTCCGGCATCTTTCTCTCAAACGGGAAAACCTCCGCATTCCCCAGTTCATCTGCAATACATCCCAGAAGGATCGCACTTCTCTCCAGCGACCAGGCAGACAGCAGATCAATCGTATCATAACGAGTATGCATGCCAAAACCATCCCGGTTCAGAGTCATGGCCGGAATTCCCTTCCATGCAAAAGAATTGGAATCACTTCCCCAGATCTGATTCTTCGCAGACGCTCCGATCCCTGTTCCGTCAGCGATCTCAAGAAGCTTATCACAAACAGAAGCCTCTCCCGTCACTCCCAGAACATTTCCTCCGATCAGCTGCCCGGCCAGATCTACATTCATATTAAAACGATGCGCTCCAAGCTCACTCTCATGAACTCTGATATAATCCCGGCTGCCCAGCAAACCCTTCTCCTCAGCACCAAACCACACAAATTCCATAGTCCTGCGCGGTCTATACTGCTGAAAATATCTGCAAAGCTCCATGATGATCGCTGCCCCAGCCATATTATCATAGGCTCCCGGTCCCTCCGGCACCGAATCATAATGCGCCGTAATCGTCAAGATCTCATCTTTCTTATCCGTACCTTCGATCCTCGCCACTACATTACGGGATCTGCACGCCGTCACATCCTGTTCCACAACCAAGCACACCTCAGACGCACCCTCCGTCACCAGCTCCACTGCATCCTTATAATGAAGATTCGCCCCCGGAATCCTGCCACTATATTTTTCCTGCATCTTGTGAATATCCTCTGCAGACTCCGACAATCCTTCTGTCTCTTCTGCTGCATCCCCCGGAAAGATCATCGGCAGGCTGCGCTGACAGGGAACCCTGTCCACTCCTTCATCCAGCGGAGAACCCTCCACACTGATAAAACCAACAGCTCCGGCGCTCACCAGTCTCTGATACACATCACCACTCACCCGGCCATTCACCATAACGATCTTACCCTTCGCCCGGGAAAGACTGACAGCATCCCCATTCTCCACATACAAAAAATCCGCTTTCAGACCTTCTGCCCCAGTATTTCCACATCTTCCATACCCGGTCACCACATACTCCTTCTGATAAGGCTCCACAACCTTAAGCACCGCTCTGTTGATCCGAAAATCCCAAAAATCAAACTCCTCCATCCGATTCTTCACTCCGAAGCTGTCCAAAGTATCCCGGATCATCTTCGCCGCCTTCACTTCCCCCGCAGTACCCGCTTCTCTGACAAAATCAAACCCGGCCAGAAACTCCATCTGCCGCTTACCACTGATTTCCTTTGTATTCATAACCCCACAACCTTTCTGAATTTTATCTAAGTCCCCACCCACTGCTTATTGCTTTTCGCAACCCCGCAGGAGACTTACTTGATTCGGTTAAATTATACACTATTTTTCTTCAAAAAAACTGCCCGCAGCTATTTTTCAGCCAACCCGGCCAAAAAATCTCCGCAGACAGTTTATATTTCACATCTATAAATCAACCGTATCTTTATCCTACTCCACAAACGAACCAACCGCAGCCGGAGCCCGGTAATCATAGTCAGAAACCTTGATCCCTGTAGCCGCTGTACTGGCGTGAACGATCTTGCCATCACCAATATAAAGAGCCACATGATCAATACAACCCTCACCATAAAAAACCAGATCACCAGCCTCAATATCCGCAACACTCTTCTTCTCAGAAGCCGCACACTGAGCCGCAGCAACACGAGGAAGCTCATACCCAAATTCCGCAAACACAGACATCACAAACCCCGAACAATCCGCCCCGTTAGTCAGACTCGTACCGCCATAAACATAAGGATTCCCCACAAACTGCAGCGCAAAATCCACAATCCCCTGCCGCATCTCCAGACGCGCAGCCTCAGCAGCCTTCCGCTCCTCTTCCGCCTTACGCGCAGCCTCAGCAGCCGCTTCAGCCTCAAGCCTCTCCTGTGCGATCACCTCAGCCTCAGCCTTCGCCTCCTGATACCCCTGAACCTCAGAAACCGTCTTATCCGCCAGAGCACTGGCAAAAGCAGAAATAGAATCCGCACCATCCGAAAAATCATCCTCAATAGAAAGCTCCTCCACATCTCCATCAGACACAGCACTGACACCATCCACATCCGCAAAAACAACAGAAGGAACCACACCCACAAGAACAGCACTCAGAACAACAGCAGCAAATTTCTTATAAAACATAAACAATAAAACTCCTCTCAGAAAACCACGCAGCAGCACCCACCCATTCAGGCAGACATTCACAATCCACTTCGCCACGCTCCTCATTCGCCATTTTGTTACATTTTTATTAAATTTGTTACGTAAGTGTGTATCCTACCATAAAAACCCCCACCTGTCAAACCCCTTTCACAAAACCTTCACACACCAATCAGCCATCCAGCACAGCGACGATGGCTTCCACAGGAAACTCAGCCTTTCCTCCCAGCCATCCAGCGCAGCGCTGATGGCTCATCCAACTCCCGGGAATCCACTCAATCCTCCAGCCCTCATCAATCCCCACTTCCGCCAGTCGCCCCACACCCCCACCACTACCTCCCGCCCGGAACCGAACAGCCGGAGAGACGGGTGCCGGTTTGCTACGACTCTGCAGGAGGGGAGCTGATTCTTGGCTGGCGGAAATCTGCGTTGTTTTTAAAAAGTCCGCTGTCTGAGCGGCAGCAAGCCGCGAGTTCGGACTTTTTAAAAACGGTTTTAGCAGAATTCCGGCAGCCTAGAAGCCAGCCCCCGACGAAGCCCGGAGCCAACCGGCACCCGTCTCCCCGGCGTCCGGCATCCGCCATCCACCATCCACCACAAAAAAGAGCGCTCCCGCAGCCCATCCAGCCCGCAAAGAACGCTCTCCTAATTTCCATCAGCTTACAATCATACACAATCATCTACGATCAGCATACAACCCAATACGATCGCATCAAATATAACTCATAAACCCCTTCCCAACAACCTCACTACTCTTAGTAACCATCAAAAACGCCTGCGGATCCACCTCATCAATAAACCTCTGCAGCAACACCGCCTGCCTAACATCAACAACCGTCAGAATAATCTTCTTATCCTTATGCGAATAAACCCCCTCCCCATGATAAACCGTAGCACTCCGCTCCAAACCATTCATAATAAACTCACAGATCTCATCCGGCTTACTGGAAATGATCGTAAAATACTTATTCAGCTTCATCCTCTCAATAGACTTATCGATCAGCAACGTCTTAGCCATAAGCCCCAGTACAGAACAAAGCCCCGTAGTAAGATCAAACACCATAAACGAAACAACAACGATCACACAATCCACCGCAAACAATGCACCCGAAATATTCATCGTAGAATACTTCTTAATGATCATCGCCACAATATCCGTGCCACCACCCGAAGCATTCTCAAAAAACAGCAGCGCCGCAGCCACCGCCGGTAAAATGATCGCAAAGCAAAGCTCCAGCATAATATTCCCCGTCAGCGCCCTGTCCATAGGAAAAATCTTCTCAAACACATTCAAAAGCAAAGAAGAAACAACCGTAACATAAGCCGTCTTCACTCCAAAATCCCGGCCAAGAACAATAAACCCGATCACCAGCAAAATCAGATTGATCACCAGGTTGATCTGCGCAGACGTCATCGGAATAAAATGCGAAAACACAACCGCCATACCCGAAACACCACCAAAGGAAAAATTATTCGGAAACTTAAATACATAAATCCCCACATCCATCAGAACAACAGCAAATGTGATAATGATATACTCCATCACACGCTTTGGTATCAGATTTTTCATTAAAAAATATCCTCCTGATCTCCTCAAATAATTTTCACCGGTAACTACCAGTCAAAACCAGCAATCCCCGTATCCTCTTCGTTTATCATACCTTATATCACCAAAAATGCAAATAAAAAAAGACAGAGAAAAAAACATTTCCCTGTCCCTTATATCAACGATCACGATCAGCCACAGCTTACAGCCCGAAAAACCTCTCCAGAAATTCCGCCACACCATCATGGTCGTTATCTCCGGTCACCTCATTCGCTGCATCCTTTACATACTGTTTGGAATTGCCCATAGCAACACCGATACCTGCACCCTCCAGCATTTCCAGATCATTCTCATTATCTCCGAAAGCGATCACATGCATCCGGTCAATACCAAGCTTTGTGCGAAGCATGGCAAGACCCACACCCTTGTCCACGCCTGCTGCATTAAACTCCGCATTGCCGCTGATGGAAGTAGTCACTGCCACATCATCCAGATCCTTCCATTTCTCACGAAGTGCCCTGCTGGTCTCCATATCATCAAAATAAATATTGATCTTCTCTGCCTGATCCAGAATATCTTTCTGATGATAAAAATCCTTAACATATACATGTCTGCTGAGAAAATAATCTACAAAAGTTTTTTCCAGCAGATCTTTATCCACTACAGATGCCACATAATCTCTGGCATCCGCATCAGAATAGGCAATTCCGTTTGCATAAGCCTCTGCGATCCAGCCTTTTGCGCCGCTGTTTTCCACATCCTTCAGAATTTTACTTACCATTCCTTTTGGCATGGTTTTTCGCCAGATCATCTCATTTTTATCGTAATCCCAGACAACACAGCCGTTTTCCACGATTCCCCATTTCACACCCCGGAGCACAGAAAACTCCCGGGGGATCAGCTCTCTGGTCCTTCCGGTTGCAGGCACCACATAATGTCCGTCATCGATCAGACGCTGCAGAACATTTCTGTTCCTTTCAGAAATCTTATTCTCACTGTTCAGAAGAGTTCCGTCCATATCCACTGCAATGATATATTTTTCCATAAATTCCTCCTGTTTGTCTTCTCCTCACAGGCAAAAAGCGCATCTGCACTGCACCCGGATATCCTTTGGCAGTACAGATACGCACAAATACTCATACCTGCTCTCTGTAAAGCGGAGACTTTTCTTCCACTTTACTACTACATATACAACAGCTCAGGAATTACCGGATCCTCATCATAAACGCCTCGTACGGTCTTAAGTCCGCTTTGATCCCTGTTCTGTCCTTATAGTTTGCAATCTTAATATCCTCTTTATCGGACACATATTTTGCAAGACCTTCTGTACTTACCGTATCCTCAGAAAGGTTTGCCACCACGATCCACTGCTCTTTGTCGGAAGTTCTTAAATATGCAAAGATCTTCTCGTCTTCCGGAAGAAGGAGCTGATAGTCACCTTCTGTAAGAAGTTCTTCCTCATGACGAAGACAGATCAGATCCTTATAATAATAAAACACGGAATCATTTTTTTCCAGAGCTTTTTTTACATTGATCTCCTGGTAACGATCAGAAAGGCGGAACCATGGCTTACCGGTTGTAAATCCTGCATTTTCGCTGTCATCCCACTGCATAGGAACCCTGGCATTGTCACGACTCTTGTTCCATACTGCCTTGCGGAAATCATCCTCAGAAATGGTTTTGTTCTTAACGACAAGATCCTGATATGCATTACGAACCTCGATATCCTCGTACTCCTCCAGCGGGAACTGCACGTTTGTCATACCGATCTCCTCTCCCTGATATACATAAGGAGTTCCCTGCATACCATGGAGAACGGTAGCATAAGCCTTTGCACATTCCTCGCGGTAAGTAGTGTCATTTCCCCATCTGGAGATCACACGTGGCTGGTCATGATTTTCAAAATACAGAGCATTCCAGCCCTTGTTATAAAGCTTGTTCTGCCACTCACTCATAACACGTTTCAGATCACGGAGATCAAAAGGCTTCAATTCCCACTTTCGGTTTACAGAGCCCGGAATACGGTCGATGTTCATATGCTCAAATGTGAAGATCATATTCAGTTCCTCACGCTCCGGATCTGTAAACAGTCTTGCAACCTCCGGTGTGGAGCCCGGCGCCTCACCTACCGTCATACAGTCATATTTTGAAAGCACCTCCCGGTTCATCTCATGGATAAACTCATGAAGTCTTGGTCCGTTGCTGTGATATTTTCCTGTATAATACTTGCGACCATCCGTTTTCGGGTAATCCGGGAAGGACTGATCCTTGGAGATAGATGCGATCACATCCATGCGCCATCCGTCAGCACCTTTGTCCATCCAGAATTTCATCAGATCATAGATTTCCTTACGGACGGTTTCATTTTCCCAATTGAGATCCGGCTGTTTTCTGCTGTAAAAATGAAGGTAATACTGGCCGCGCTCTTCATCATATTCCCAGGCACTTCCACAGAAGCTGGAGCCCCAGTTGTTTGGCTCACTGCCGTCTGCTTTCGGATCCTTCCAGATATAATAATCACTGTATTTGCTGTCTTTTGATTTCCGGCTTTCCACAAACCATGCATGCTCATCGGAAGTATGGTTGACAACAAGATCCAGAATGATCTTGATACCATGCTCATGAGCTTTTCCGATCAGCTCATCCATGTCCTCGTTACTTCCGAAGCCCGCGTAGATCTTCCGGTAATCACTGATATCGTAACCGTTGTCGTCCTGTGGGGAGTCAAAAACAGGGCTGAGCCAGATCACATCGATCCCAAGGTTCTGAAGGTAGGGGAGCTTTTCAATAATACCCTTGAGATCGCCGAAGCCGTCTCCGTTGGAGTCCTTAAAGCTTCTTGGATAAATCTGATATACAACGGAATTCTTCCACCAATCTTTCATTTCTTATGTCTCCTTTATTTTGCATTGAGCAGATATTTATAATCCGTATTTGCTGCTTATTTATATCCGGTCAGGTGTTCTTCAACTGCCCTTTTTGCGGTCAGTTATTTCGATATAACTTTTTTTAGGCTTTTTTATAGGCGGACCCTATACGGCCCGCCTTTTCATAATTCTGATCTTTATTCCTTATCCTTAAGGCTTATGCAATTCCAAGAAGAGAGAGAAGGATGCTCAGGATGATAACACCGATGATCAGAACTGTGATGCTGACATTTTTCTTTTTCAGCAGATAGTAACACAGAAGAGTCAGTCCAAGGGGAACAATGCCGATAAAAATCTGGTCCAACATGTTCTGTAGATTCAGAACAGATTCACCCTTCATGGTGAGTTCATAAGTGGAGTTAAAGGTTACCATGCTGGCAGTCATACCGCCGACCATGATCAGACCTACAATGCTGGCAGCCTTTGTCAGGATGTTCATAAGACCGCTTGCATAAACCTTCTGGATGTATTCGGAACCAAGCTTGTAGCCCAGGAATGTTCCGTAATATTTCACAAGAATAGACGGAATGTTGAAAAGAAGCAGGAACACGATCGGTGCCAGAACATTTCCGGATGCACCAAGTCCTACTGCGATTCCGGCTGCGATTACACGGAGAACGCCCCAGAAAATGGAATCACCGATACCGGCCAGAGGTCCCATCAGGGAAGATTTCACCGCATTGATGGAGCTTGCATCAAAATCCTTCTGCTCGCTGTTTTTCTTCTCCATGGATGCCACAAGACCCATGATGAATGTAGATAAGGTGATGGTTGTATTGAAGTAAGACATACTTCTTGTGAGGGCAGCTTTTTTGCCTTCCTCATCGTTTTTGTAAAATTTATTGATAAAAGGCATCAGGGAATAGCAGAAGCCGGAAGCTCCCTGTTTTGCCGGGCTTACTGCCGCATACAGAGTAAAGGAACGCCAGAACGCTTTTCTCAGCATTTTTCTTTCATCTGCAGGAATGGATTTCGTTAAATTACTCATGAGAAAAATTCCTCCTCTTCTTCGTCAAGATATTCGTCAGCGCTACCGGCCGGTGAAACTGCTACTCTCTGTGCTGCAAGCTGATTCATCTTGTAATCGTTCATACCAATGGAAATGGCAATGATCACACCGATCACGGCAAGGGCGATCAGCGGAAGGTTTAAGTATGCTGCAAGGACAAATCCCAGGAAGTAGAACATGCAGATCTTGTTGTCCCAGAGCATTTTCATCAGCATCGCCATACCTACTGCCGGAAGAAGTCCACCGCAGACGGTCAGGCCGTTCATAACAACATCCGGGATCGCATCCAGAAGTGCGCTGACTGCGTCAGATCCGAACAGGATTCCGAAGAATGCGAACAGGGAATACAAAAACCAGTTTACAGCCCAGAGTCCGTAATGAAGGGCGATAATCTGTTTCTCCTTGCCCTCTGCTGCCAGACGGTCGAAAGTTTTTGCAAACATACCTACAATAAAAATGTAGAGAACGGTCTTGATCTGAAGACCAAGGATACCGATTGGAAGTGCAAGTGTCAGGGCAACCTCAGAGCCTTTGCCAAGCATGATGGCAAAGGCAGTTCCTACAGCTGTGGCAATTCCGGGTTCTGCTGCAGAAGCTCCGCCGATATTTACAACTCCCATGAATACAGCTTCCAATGAAGCTCCGATAATAACTCCTGTGTGAAGATCTCCAAGGAACAGACCTACCAGTGGCCCGATGACGATTGGACGGTTCAGCATAGTAAATCCGACCAGCTCTGCACCGCCGACACAGATAAATACGGCAAGTGCTACAAGAAATGCGTTTAACATTTTTTCTTTCCTCCCTTTTTTGTGCTACGTTTTATTTATTCAGTGGATGTCAGTCAAGCTTGTCCAGTATATCCTTCACAAGCTTCTGCTCATCATTGGGTACCTGCTGCATACAGGCCTTCGGATCAAGAGCCACCAGCTCTTTCAGTGCCTGCTGTTCTACTTTTGTCAACATGATAGTCGGGGTCAGGACAAGCTTCTCGGAAACATCGATTCCATCAAAACGTCCCGTATTTCCTACATTGAGGAATCCGATCTCACCAACACTTTGTCTTATCTTCAGAGCATCCTTTACCGTTCTTGTCAGAACCAGAATACGCATCCTGGATGCCTTCGGATTGTTTAAGATACGAATGGCTTCATCCACCGGTTTGATCAGCGATTTGATTCCGCCCGGTACGGCCATTTTCAATGCCATCTTCTGGGTGTTATCGTTAGCTGCCTCGTCGTTAGCTACCACGATTCCCTGTACAGCCAGCTGTTTGGTCCAGGTCATGGCAACCTGTCCGTGGATCAGACGGTCATCTACACGAAGTGCGGTGATCTTTGCTGTGGAATTGTCATAGGACTGGGGAGCCAGAGCTTTTTTCGGTGCGGATTTTTTTGCATACGATGCAGCACCTTCTGAAATCTGCGCAGTATTTTCGATACCCTGTGCAGTATCTTCTTCAGCATTTTTTTCAGATGTGGATTTCTTTCCACCGCCAAGGTCTACCATCTGAAGCTCTTCTCTGGCATCATCGATAAACTCCTGGATCTCCTCCTCTGTCACATCGTCATCCGCCATCATGACCTGCATCAGGACCGGAAGGTTGGTTCCTGTGATCAGCGTAACATTTTCTTTCTGACTGTATCCCAGAAGCTTCTGATTTACGCTTCCTCCCATCAGATCTGTGAAAACGAAAATCCTGTCGTTTTCATGCTGTGCGAAATATTCTTCAAACTTTTTCTCCACATTGTCTTCCGGTGTCACATAAGCATCAATGGTTGTGATCTCAGCCATTTTTCCAACGATCAGCTCTGCTGTATAACGAATGCCGGAGGCCATTTTTCCATGTGTGGCGATCAGAATCTGTTTCATCTGGTATTCACTCCTTCTGTACTCTTTCCCTTTGGTTATGTACCTAACCTTTGTGCTCACACTATAGCATCAAAGTTAGGCTGTGTAAATAGGTTATGTACATAACCTATTATTGTAACAAGTTCAAAATCATAGTTTTGTGCAGGTTTCACATAGAACAGCAAATGCTTATTATCCACATCTTCAGCACGAACCTACACAGGATAACTCTTTTACGATTTCAGGTAAATTTACAAAAAGCCGAAAATACTCTGACTGTCAGACACTGACAGTTCCCGTATATTTCGGCTTTTGATATCTTTATATCTTAGATTCTCTATACTCTTACTATATTGAAAGTCCCGATTTTCTGTTTTTCACAGTTCTGCAGTGACTTCTCGTATCTACCCCCTGATCAGATCAGGTACATTCTCTGCAGACTTACTTTTCCTCATGCTGCAGCTGTACAGATCTCCTGGGGATCAGCGTGACCGGAAGCATGATCTCATTTTCACGCTCTTTTTCCACTCCATTGATCCGTTCCATCAGAATTTCCACTGCAAGAGACGCCTTCTGCTCCACATTCTGACTGATAGTAGTCAGACGAGGCACGGAAAATTCCGCATAACTGATGTTATCGTATCCTGCAATTCCGATCTCCTCCGGAATCTTTACTCCACGACTGCTGAAAAAGCTGATAGCCTCCAATGCATAGAGATCCGACAGGAAAAACAGTGCGGCCTTTGGTTTTTTCCGCTGGAGCAGCCACGCATAGCTTTCTTTTCGTTTGGCGTAGTTCATTCCAAGAGCAGTAAACTGCACCTTCTGCTTTTTCTTTGCAAAATCCTTCGCCGCCCGCTGAGCGCCCATGTAACGAAGATGATCCACACCATTATCACGGCCTGCACAAACCTGGATATACTCATAGCCGCATTCCAGAAGATATTTTGTCATAAGATAGCCGCCACTTTCGTCGTCCAGTCCGATATTCAGGACATGGTTTTCCTGGCCTGCATCAAGCTCACCATATGCATCAATAGAAACGATCGGTTTGTTGATCAGCTGATAGATTTTTTCGCAGTTGCTTTTGCTGAAGGAAATGGCAATAACACCATCTACATCCCAACCCATGACCATCTGGAATATCTTATCTGTATCCTTTGCGGAATACAGCATCAGATAATATCCCAGTTCCTGCACGTATTTCTCGATAAAACCGATGATCTTTCCATAAAAAGGATCTCCGATGATAGAATCCTTGAAGTCTTTATGATAATTGATCACAACTGCGATCAGCTGGGATTTTTCTTTATTCAGAACTCTCAGTCCCATTTTCTGGACATACCCCATCTCCCGGATAAGATTCTCGATCTTCTGAATATTGGCAGGAGATACTTTTTTTGTTTTTCCATGTATGACGTTGGAAACAGTTGTTGTACTCACGCCTGCTCTTTGCGCGATTTCCTTAATCGTTGCCATTATCTTTCCTCCAGAGATATTTCTGTGCGGAAGCCACTGCATTGGCTCCGTCTGAAACAGCAGTTACTATCTGGCGAAGTGCCTTGGTACGAATATCCCCCGCTGCAAAAACCCCAGGTGCGCTGGTAACACCCTCTTCTCCTGCACAGATATATCCATTTTCATCCAGCTTGAGCTGGTCCTTTACAAGTGTCGTATTAGGAACGATCCCCACAGCAATGAAAACACCTTCTGCGGTCAATTCCCTCTCTTCATTTGTTTTTATATTACGGATCTTAAGACCGGTCACTTCATCCTGTCCCAGGATCTCAAGGGGAACACTGTCCCACACCATTTCTATATTCTCACAGGCAAAAACTTTCTCCTGAAGTGCCTGATCTGCTCGAAGCGCATCACGGCGATGAACAAGATATACCCTTTCACAGAGGCCGGAAAGAAAAACTGCATCCTCTGCTGCCACGTTTCCTCCCCCCACTACCACTGCGGTCCGATCCTTATAAAAAGCTCCGTCACAGGTAGCGCAGTAGGAAACACCAAGGCCGCTCAGATCATCCTCTCCCGGGATATCCAGCTTCCGGTGCTCTGCCCCAAATGCAAGGATCAGGGCTTTCGCCTGATATTCATGCTTTTTTGTACGAATCGTCTTGATCTCTCCGGAAATATTTTCCAGGGAAAGAATCTTCTCTCGCTGCGGTTCCAATCCCAGCTTCCGGGCATGTGCCCCAAAGGCTTCTCCGAGATCCATGCCCGATATCCCCGGCATTCCCGGATAATTATCCACCGCATAGGTAGCTGTGACCTGACCGCCCGGTGCAAAGTTTTTATCGATCCATATGGTATTTAACCTGGCCCTGGACGCATAGATCGCTGCCGTGATCCCTGCCGGACCTCCGCCTAAAATTGCAAGATCATAAATATCACTCATGTTATTTCTCCATTTTTGTATATTTCCGCTCACATAATATCATAGATTCCGTAATTTTCCAATATGATAGAACAAAGCGCCACTCTGAAAGGACGTTACTGTTTGCTTCGAGACCATCAGCACTCTCCACATGGTATATGTCTGTAAACAGTAATGAAAGACTGTCTTATGTCTCTTAAAATCAGGAAAAATAAATCTTCTATTATCATCACTCTGCTTCTTATCCTGGCACTTCTCACCGGCCTTACTGCCGGTTATTTTTCCACTCACGGGATCACAGAAAACGGAAAATTCGAAGCCTTTTCCGGAAAAGTTTTTCAAAATGAAGTTTCCGGCAGCACCCTTACCCTCCATTATACCCTGGCACATCCGGAAAAACAGGGTATCCGGCGAAAAAAAGCTTCTCTTGGCACTGTCCCCACAGATATGAAAAATACATACCAGATCTGCAGCCAGTACGAAAAAAAGCTGAAATCCTTCCGCTACAGCCGCCTTTCCACAGAAAATCAGCTGACGCTGGACTCCATGCTCCTCTATTACCACACGGAAAAATCACTGGGCGACAATTATCTGCTTCAGGAGCCTCTTGGCCCAAGTCTTGGTATTCAGGCTCAGCTTCCGGTTCTTCTGGCGGAATATGCCTTTTATGAAGATCGTGATATCACCGACTATCTCACTCTTCTCACCACCATCCGCCCATACTTTCGGAGCATCCTGGAATTTGAGAAAAAGAAATCCGAAGCTGGCTTCTTTATGAGCGATACTACCCTGGACCGGGTCCTTGCACAATGCAGTGCTTTTATCCAGAATCCCGACAACAATTATATGCTGGAAATTTTCCAGAAAAAGCTATCCGAATATGGAAAACTTCCTTCCTCAGAGCAGAACGCTCTGGTCCTGACCCACCAAAATCTTATGAAAACAGAAGTCATCCCAGCCTATCAGGAACTTATGACCGGTCTGGAAGCTTTGCGTGGCACAGGAAAAAACACTCGTGGCCTGACTTATTTCAAGGGAGGAAAAGCCTACTATCTCTATCTTCTTCAGAGTCAGATCGGCTCTTACGTTCCTGTAAAGCAAATGGAAAAACGACTCTCCGGACAGCTTTCCGACGAGATCGGCATCGCAGGAACCATACTTCGACAAAACCCGGAGCTTCTGACTACTCTCAGCCGGGGAATCACTTTCAGAGAAATAAAGCCTGCCCAGATGCTGAATGCCTTGCAGCAGAAGATCCAAACAGACTTCCCACCTCTCACAGATGTCACCTTTGAGCTCCGCACAGTCCACGATTCCATGAAAGAATATCTAAGCCCCGCCTTTTATCTCACCCCACCTATGGATACCGGAACCCCCAATGTGATCTACATAAATCCGGCTGCCGGCTACCAGGGCCTGGAGCTTTTTACCACACTGGCACATGAAGGATTCCCGGGGCATCTTTACCAGACTGTCACCTTCCAACGCCAAAAATCCTCCAACATCCGAAATCTTCTCTGCACCTCCGGCTTTGCAGAAGGATGGGCCACCTACATCGAACCCTATGCCTACCAGTACGCCGCCGATTATATTCAGGATCCTTCTGCCACAGAGCTTGCCAGGATCTCCTGGCTGAACCGAAGCATCAATTTATGCATGTACTCCCTTCTGGACATTGAGATCCATTACAACGGCTGGACTCAGGCCGAAGCCGCCAGCTTTCTGAAAGCCTTTGGTATCGAAGACAGCGCCGTTGTCTCCGAGATCTACCAGTATATCCTGGAAACCCCGGGAAATTATCTGAAATACTACTGGGGCTACTTAAGTCTTCTGGACTTATGCACTTCCGAACAGAACCGCCTTGGCCAGGACTTTGATCTGAAAGCTTTCCACAGCCAGGTACTGAAGATCGGTGGTGTACAGTTCCCGGTGCTGGAGAAGTATATTGATGCGGAATTTTGAAACTGTTTTTTCACTCCAACCCAGCAAAAAACAGTTCATAAAAATCATCCTCACCCTCAAGCATCGGAGAATTCTCTCCGCCGCCATTGGTACTCCTCTTCATCGCTGCATAAAATTCCTCACCAGCTGCGATCAGATCCATCTCATAAACCGGAACCCCAAGCTCCCGGCACTTCTTACAGAAAGCAGCCAGCGGCTCTTTCTCCCTGCGGGTAGCAAGCAACATCTCCCGAAGCGCCGGGTCCCTGCGGGCCTTTTCCTTCAGATTATCAAGCATCTCCACAACTTCCATCAGACTCAATCCCCCTTCACACAGCTTCTGAACAGCACATCCAGTTCCGGAATCTCTTTTTTCAGAGAAACCAGCTCCCCATTCCTGGTAAAACAATGCTTCGAGGAAGCCTCTGTACAAACCTCCCCTCTGGTCACATTAAAAAACTCATAAGCCAGTTCCAGAACCACACCACTGTACTTCTTCACCGAAACCGAAATCTCCACCACATCATCAAAAAGCACCGGCTTCTTATAAGAAACCGAAACCCCCGCAACAGGAGAAACAATCCCCCGCTTCTCCACCTCACCATAACCAAAGCCCAACTCCTTCATGAAATCGATCCGGGCCTCTTCCATCCATTTCACATAATTGGAATGATGGATGATCCCCATCTGATCCGTCTCATGATACTGTGCCTTACGCCTGTAAACACCCATGTTTATATCCTCTCTTCTGTAAAAATCTGACATTTGCCACCAAACAAAATATCCTCTTTATTTCTCACAAATCATACTCTTTATACAACTCCCTGCATACCTCCGCACTGTCTATTATTCTCCCGATCTCATCCATCCGGCCATCTGCGATGAATTCCCCATCCTCCAGCTGATGCTCATTCCGAAGATGCACAATCTTTACATTCTCCGGATAAGAAGTATGAAACACCTCATTGATAAGCGGGACGATCAGATAAGTCATCTTCTCCATCATCGTCCGAAAAACATCATCAAATATAGTATTATTGGTCATTAACACTCCTACTGGTATATACAAATTATACCACACAAACAAAACATGAAAACACCATAAACCAGCATTTCACAAAATACACAGTAACAAAAAATGGAAAACGCTTCAGAATCTAAAGCTTCAGAAATGTCCATACAGACAAAAAGATCTTATAAGATAAACCACCCATACCACACACTATAATAAAAAGCACTGAAATTTCATCCAAAAATTCCGACACACTCAAACCAACAACACAACACCTCCACACCACCAGGCCGACAGCAAAGCACCTCCACACTACCAGGCCGACAGCAAAGCACCTCCACACTACCAGGCCGACAGCAAAGCACCTCCACACTACCAGGCCGACAGCAAAGCACCTCCACACTACCAGGCCGACAGCAAAGCGCCTCGGCCACCCCCTCCGTCAGACCACAAGGAAACTCAGCCTTTCGCCCCAGGCATCCAGCGCAGCGCTGATGCCCCATCCCCTACCGGAAAACCACTCAACCTACCACTCCAAACAAACCTACCACCCAGCCACCCTAGCCCTACCGCCCTGAACCTCACAGCCCGTGCCAGGGATGCTGTCTGGTCTGCCTCTGCAGGAGGGGAGCTGATTCTTAGACGGCGAAAATCTGCGTTGCTTCAAAAATTCTCGCTGTCTGAGCGGCGTCAGACGCGAGTTCGAGAAATTTTGAAGCGGTTTTAGCAGAATTTCGGCGTCTTAGAATCCAGCCCCCGACGAAGCCGCAGACCAGACAGCATCCCCGGCACGGGCGTACGTTCACCCCCACCCCCCTCTTCCCACCAAAATAAAAATCTGCTATAATACAACCACACAACAAAAATCAAAAATAACAAAGCGAACAATCACCAATCAATCGCATTCAAAATTCAAAGAAAGACAAGGTAAAACATAAATGAAATTTCCACCCAACATCAAAATCCCCGACTCCCTCAAAGGAGTCTTCAAAAAAAGCTCCACCCCGGATCCCCTCAGAGAACCCCGGCGCAACCCCAAGGACAACATCCCCCTTAACTTCCGCGAACGCAGCAATGCCCGTGTAAGTCTTATGGCATCCGTCATCGTCCTTGCGATCCTGGTCCTCTTCTTCAATCAGCTGGACTACCGCCTCATCCGCAAACCAGCCATAGACGCCCAGAAAAAAGCCGCGGCAGTCAAAGCCAAGGCCGATCAGGAAGCAGCCGACACCACTGCCGAAACTACCACTGCCTCCGTCATCGCAGTAGGCGACAACCTCTATCACCAGAGTCTCATCGACGCAGGCGCATCCTCTGACGGAAACTGGAACTACGACAAGATCTACACCCACATCCAGGACGCCATCAAGGACGCAGACATCAAAATGATTGATCAGGAAACCGTCTTCACAACCGACCATGACAGCGTAAGCTCCTACCCATCCTTTGCAACACCCACAGAAGTAGGAGACGCCATTATAAAAGCAGGATTCAACGTAGTAGAATCCGCCAACAACCACATCGATGACTTCGGCGAAGGCTTCCTCACAGACACACTGAACTTCTGGAAAACCAAATATCCGGATGTCACACTTCTGGGGATCCACGACTCCCAGGAAGATGCCGACACCGTCAAGATCCGTGAAGTAAACGGTATCAAGATCGCATTTCTGGATTACACCTACGGCACAAACGTAGGCGGCATTGAAGGAAAAGACTACATGATCGACATGATCCGCAAAGACAAGATCACAGCCATGATCCAGAAAGCAAAACAGCAGGCCGACTGCATCATCTTTGTAGCACACTGGGGTACCGAAGACGAAACCATGCCAAACGAATACGAAAAACAGTGGGCAGCCTACCTTATGGAGCAGGGCGTAAATGTCATCATCGGCGGACATCCACATGTACTCCAGCCATATGGCCGCCTTACTGATGACAAAGGCAATGAAACTGTAGTCTTCTACTCTCTGGGAAATTTCGTATCCACCCAGCAGAAGCTGGAAGAACTTCTCGGCGGAATGGCAAAATTCACCATTCAGAAAACCGTACAGGACGGCAAGACCTCAATTGAGATCCTGACCCCTACAGTGGAACCTCTGGTCATGCATTACAACAGCGATGCCGGTGAATTCGGACCATATATGCTTTCCGATTACACAGAAGAACTTGCATCTCAGAACGGTGTACAGTCATACATTGGTTCCGGTGTATTCACTCTTGACAACCTGAAAAAGAAGTTCAACGAGATCATGTCCATGAATGTCACTCCATCCACAGGAACCAACCTCCTGGATGTGACCATTGACACAGACCTGAACATGATCGATGCATCCGGAAATGTCGTAGAAGATACCGACTCTATCACAGCAGAAAAATATTACGCAGATAAAGGCATTGACATCACTTCCGAAGACTTTAACTCTGCTGATAATAACTCAGGCAGCACAGACGACTCCTCGGATGACGGTTCCTACGACGACAGTTACTCTGACGATGGTTCCTACGACGACGGTTCCTACGATGATGGTTCCTACGACGACGGTTCCTACGACGACGGTTCCTACGATGATGGTTCCTACGATGATGGTTCCTACGATGATGGTTCCTACGATGATAGCGAAGAATAGCGATAACTTTTCGTAACCAGTTTATACCCAGATCCATAAAATACCGGAGATCCGGCACCTCTGAAGCCAACACTTCAAAGGTACACAGATCTCCGGTATTTTTATTTTATCTTTTATATTTTCTTTCAAAGATTTCGCTATACAGAATATCAGTATGTAAATATACCAACTCCATAAGCTTCCAACGGATATGCAAAAGAAAATTCCCGGTTGTCACAATTTTTCTTTTCGGCTTTAAATACCTTGCCCTTCGGAAGAAGCCCCTGCTCATCCATGATCAGCTTGTACTGTTTTTTCTTCGGAACGCCTACACGGTAATCCGGACGTGCTACCGGTGTAAAGTTGCATACTATCAGGATATTATTACGTCTTGTAGGAGATTTTCTCACAAAGCTGAAGATACTTCTGTCGCCATCGTTGGCATTGATCCACTCAAATGCAGATGGATCATTATCTGCACCGTAAAGTGCCGGATATTTGCGGTAGATATGCAGAAGATCACTGACATACTGCTGCAGCTTCTGATGATTTTCCTCGCCAAGAAGATACCAGTCAAGCTCTCTGGCCTCACTCCACTCACGCAGCTGTCCGAAATCCTGTCCCATAAACAGAAGCTTCTTACCCGGATGCCCGAACATAAAAGTATATCCGGCCTTCAGGTTCTTGAATTTATCATCCAGCTCTCCTGGCATCTTCTCCAGCATAGAACACTTCAGATGTACTACTTCATCATGAGACAGAACCAGAACATATTTCTCACTGTATGCATAAGTCATAGAAAATGTCATCTTATTATGATTAAATTTACGGAAATATGGATCCAGCTTCATGTATTCCAGGAAGTCGTTCATCCAGCCCATATTCCACTTCAGAGAGAATCCAAGCCCGTCGTCTTCTGCCTTACCTGTTACCATCGGCCATGCGGTAGATTCCTCTGCGATCATGACAGTTCCATGATTTCTTCCGAGAACAACGGTATTCAGATGCTTAAAAAATTCAATAGCCTCCAGATTCTTGTTTCCGCCGTATTTATTGGCGATCCACTCACCGTCTTTCTTACCGTAATCCAGGTAAAGCATGGATGCAACCGCATCTACACGAAGACCATCAACGTGGCATTCCTCTACCCAGTAAAGAGCGTTTGCGATCAGGAAATTCTTCACCTCCGGACGTCCGTAATTGTAGATCTTGGTTCCCCAATCCGGATGCTCACCCTGTCTCGGATCTGCATGCTCATATACAGCAGTTCCGTCAAAGTTAACCAGTCCGTGTGCATCCTTCGGAAAATGTGCCGGTACCCAGTCAAGAATGATACCGATTTTCTGACGGTGAAGATAATCCACCAGATATTTGAAATCCTGCGGTGTTCCGTAGCGGGAAGTCGGTGCGTAATAGCCGGTTACCTGATAGCCCCAGGAACCGTCAAAAGGATGCTCTGCGATACCCATAAGCTCCACATGGGTGTATCCCATTTTTTTGACATACTGTGCAAGCTTCGGCGCCAGTTCTCTGTAGGAATAGAAACCATCCTCATCCTCTGCTGTCTGCGGATGCTTCATCCAGGAACCCGGATGCACCTCATAGATAGACATGGCACTTGTGTCCGGATCAAAGTTCTCGCGATTTTTCATCCAGGTATCATCTTTCCATTTATAGTTGGTGATATCTGTAATACGAGAGGCTGTTCCGGGACGCATTTCAGCGGCATTGGCATATGGATCTGCCTTGTAAAGCTCCTCACCATGTGCACCTGTAATGTAAAATTTATACAGCTGTCCGATCTTCGCTCCCGGTACAAATGTCTCATAAACGCCAATGGGTCCAACTTTTTTCATGGGATTCTTCTCCGTATCCCATTCGTTGAATTCACCTATAACAGAAACCGCCTGTGCATTAGGTGCCCACACTGCAAAATAAACCCCTTTTTTCCGGTTCTGCGTATCTGGATGTGCTCCCAGCTTCCTGTAAATATCATAATTCGTGCCCTGACCAAACAGATACTGGTCAAGCTCCGTAAATTGTAATTTCTTTCCCATTTTCAGGTACCTCCCTTTATAGTTCTGCCACCGTCCATTCCCCAATTTTAAGTGGAATTTTTTATTCTATAATTATACCAATCCCCATATTTTCAGTCAAGGAAAAACCCTCTCCGGCTAATATGTGTCTATTATCCGACAGTGTCAGATAAAGTCAAAAAAGAGACCTGAATGACGCACATTTTGTCATTCAGGTCTCTCCTGTCATTTTTTAATATTCTTCGCTTCCATCGTCATAAGATTCGTCGTAGGAACCATCATCATAGCTTCCATCATCGGAAGATCCATCCGAATAATCACTTTCGTCAGAACCATCGGAATAGTCCCCTTCATCGGAAGATCCGTCACTGACATCAGATCCGTCAGAAGAATCGCTTCCATCGGAGCCATCCTCAGAGGAATCCTCTGAATCGCTGGAATTTCCTGCATATCCTGCAACACGACCAGCCTGAAGAGAGCTGTCCCAGAAGTCAGAATAGGAAGCACTCTGTAACGTAACATCCTTCGCTTCTGCAAGCTCGCTGACTGTTACAAGCTTATATCCCTGGTCGATCAGTGCCGGGATCAGCTTCTCTGTGGCACACTTCACAGATGGTTCATGAATATCATGCATCAGGATGATAGAACCGTCTCCCAGTGAGGAATCATTCATAATCTGGTTATAATCTGCATCCGCATCCATCAGCTTCCAGTCCAGAGAATCCGTAGACCACATGAAGAAAGGCTTGCCAACTGCACTCATCTGCTCATCTGTGATCGCGCCATACGGTGCACGACATACCGTTGATGCCTGCCCACAGGCTTTTACCAGTGCATCATCCGTCTTCTGGAACTCCTGCATAACAGAATCCAGATCCATATTCGGCAGCGTCTGTTCCGGATGATCCCAAGTATGGTTACCGATCTCGCAGCCAAGCTTTACCATTCGCTGTATGGTAGATTCACGGCCCTCCACATTCTGTCCCAGCATAAAGAACGTAACATGGATATTGTATTTCTCAACAGTATCAAGAAGTGTCTCTGTATACTCTCCAGGACCATCATCAAAGGTCAGAGCGATCATCGGGCGCTTCTTGGAAGGATCATAAGAGCCATCCTCATTAAAATAATAGTCCTTCACACCTTTCTCCACCCATCCGGTCTGCATGTATCCCTTTTTATCAAAGCTGTATGTTGTTCCGTCAATATCCGCAAAACCATTTACATAATATGTACCATCTGGATTCTGATACCACTTTCCTGTAGAATCCTCATGCCATCCCGGAGTCATAACAGAAAGCCTTTCGCCTGCTGCACTGCCCTTTACCGGCATCACCGTTGCATCCGTACCGGAATCCGCGCTGTCTGTATCCGAAACAGCCGTATCCGTCGATGCCGTACCGTCCTTCGTACTGCTGTCTGTGGAAGCTCCGGCGGTATTTGCCTGGACATTTACTGTCTCCGCATCCTTATTGCTTCCGCCGCCTGCATGGTTGACGATGGGAAGAATTACCCCTCGAACAACAAAAACCAGCAGAAGAATCGCCGCAACTACACAGGTTATCCGCTTCATCATCCGCCGCCGTCTTAACTGCTGCTGTTTTCTGCGCATCCTCTCACGCAAAACTCTTTTGTCCATTTTTTACATCCCCGTTTATATACTCATATCTTTCTTTGATATTTAATGTCTGTCTTTAATCATACCGCATTTAACGCTTAAATACAATGGAAATTCCCGAAAGAATCTCTTAATTTGTTACTGTTCACTCCGTTCTCAGTAACACACTTCGCGATGCACATGTAAAAAAAATGGTACCCGGAACACATTCCGGGCACCACACTTTTTTAGCTGCTGATACTGTCAGATCACTCCTGCCCCGCTGCATCCGATGTGCTGCTGTCTGCATCCTGATCCGCCTCGCCGTCTTCCGGCACCATATCTGTAGCCTCTGCCGCTTCCAGCTCTTCATCCACGGTACCTTCCGCACTGCTTCCGTCCGAGGAAGGATCATCTCCGTTTACTCCCTGGGTATCACCGGCAGAAACCTTCTCCTCAACCGTTGCATTGTCCAGGATAAAATCTTCCACTCTGAGAAGTCCGATGGATTCATCCACGGCTGCCTGTCCGTATTTATCTACCAGCGCAGCCAGATCCTTCACACTGTATGCTTTGATCAGTTCATCCTGGATACTGAGAGATTTTTTATCTTCAAGTGTCATATTCTCCGCATCCATGATCCCCTGTACGATCAGGTTCTGCTTTACTTTAAACTCCGCATACTGACCGCTCTGCTCCTCAAAATCATCCATGGAGATTCCCTGAGCTTTTACAAAATCCTCCAGCGTCATATCACCCTGTTTTGCATAATTCTCATACAGACTGCGAAACTCTGTCTTGGCTGTATCCAGATCCTCCTGTGGATATTCCTTCACTTCAGATGCTGAGAGCACTGTGTTCCATGCAGTTTCACGCAATGTGTTCTGTGCACTTGTCTTCGCTTCATCCTCCAGTGTGGTACGGATTTCCTTCTTGTAATCATCCACACTCTTGCAGTCTGTATTCTTGGCTACCCAGGTATCGGTAAGCTCAGGTGCACGCTTAAAGCTCTGCAGAGTGACCTTAAATACCACTTCCTGTCCGGCCAGCTCTTCCGAAGAGTATTCCTTCGGGAAAGTCAGATCGAGATCCTTGGTCTCACCTTTTTTCATTCCGATGATCCCGTCCTCAAATCCGTCGATAAACGTTCCGGAGCCTATGGTCAGCTCATAATTATTTGCAGTACCGCCGTCAAAAGCCACTCCGTCCTTGGTTCCCACATAATTAATGATAACCACATCTCCGTTCTGAACACTGCCTTCCGTTACTTCCTCAGCCTTGTTCTGAAGTTCTTCCTTGATCCTTCCGTCAACCATATCATCGGTTACGGCTTCTACTGTGTTATCAAGAGTCAGTCCCTTATATTCTCCGATGGTCACATATTTGCTCACATCATCCACGGAAACAAGCCTTGTATCTCCGGAGGCTGCCTCTTCGCTGTCTTTATTGGAATCCGTTTCTTCTGACTCTTTGGAATCTGCAGATCCGGAATCTTCTTTATCTGTTGTATCCTGCGCTTCTGCTGCAGGTTTTTTGTCATCTTTCTGGTCTGTTGATGTGCCACATGCAGTGATCGCCAGTGCCGCACACAGTGCAAGAACCATGAGATATGCTTTTTTCTTCATAACCTACTCCCTTCATCAAGTACTGTCGGTTCGATTATAATCTTTTTTTATACAGATTTGTAAAGTGTGTTTGCTGTCTTACATTTCCGGTACCGGTGTCGGTCTGGAAGAATCCCACACCTCCGATACATCAAACAGGTCACTGAGCATATCCGGATTGTAATACATTCTGTATCCATCCAGATTCCGTCTTCCCTGACGGAAATATTCACTTGTGATCTGCACAAAATACTGACTGGAATCTACATTGCAGAAATAGCGGTAGCCACGGCTTTTGTAATACTCATACTTCTCATTATCCGAGGTGTATCCTTCCCAGTCGCCGATATCCGCACCAAAGGCAAAAATGATCATATCGGTTTTTCCGAGGATGGGTGCCACATATTTTTCCCATTTTTTATTATCGGTCTTCAACTCCGCTGCTGTGGAGCTTGTAGCGTTTCTGTGACCCCAGGTATGGCTTGCAAATTCCCACCCGTCCTTTTTCATGGCCTTCGCCACTTTTTTGGCTGCTTTTACTTCTTTATCATAGTCAAACTCCGGATTGGCCTTGAGAAAAGCCTTCTGGTCATCCTGAAGATTCTTCTTGGTCTTATATGCCCCATCTGTACGGTAGCCCAGAACACCATTATAACCGGTCATTGCCAGAATACCCTTTCTTCCATGATAGGAAAAATCCGGATGTTCTTTGATAAAGGAATCCAGGATCGGCACCACATCGTAATCTCCGGTCACAACTGTACCGTCTGCCTTCTTATACTCGCATTTGATATCTCCGTTGTCGTCGATCACCAGCTTTGTGGCAAATCCGTCTCCGTCCATATAATGATAGTAGCTGACGTCATCCTCTGAAAGAACAAAAGGAATCTTGCCTTCCGGCAGCATGATCTTTCCCCTGCTCATGGTTCCGTCATCATTGATCACAGCCATATCATGAGGACTCACCAGTACGTAACCCTTATCATACATGATCTGGAGCATTTTTTTGAACTCGCTGACTGTGGTCATCATCTGATTATATCCGGCCTCATCGGAATCTCCGTCAAAGGCCAGTGAGGTATTCACGATCAGGGAATGAAAAAATACATGGGTGATATTCTCAAGTGGATATTCCACACAGGCATCTCTTTTTTTCATGTAGGCTGCTGCTGCTTCCTGCATCTTGTCACTGGTGGCAAATTTCCAGTTGTTTTTCAGCACAGAGATCGCGCCGGTGTAATCATACTGCTGTGCCAGTTTTTTGGCTTTTTTGAGAAGTGTTTTTTCGTCTGAGGAAGTACTGTCGGAGCTGTTCTCGGCAGCTTCCCTTTTCTGTGTTTCTTTTTCTGCCTTTTTTTCTTCCTTCGGTGTCTCGGTAGCTGCCGGCTGGTCCTCCGGGTCCGCTGCTACTTTGGCTTCTTCGGACTGTTCTTCTTCGGCTTCTGCAGCTTCTGCTTCCGCTTCATCAGACTGTGTATCCTCGTCATCCTGTGTCCCAGAGATCATATTGTCCACCTGAACAGTGACCGGATGGTTTCCGCCCACAAGAAGTGACGCCGCAAGCACTGTTGTCAGTACACCTGCAATTTTTTTCTTCATAATAATATATATGCCCCTTTCTAAAAGTCCCCTCGTATCTCCGGATATGACCGTTACATCGGCGGTACCGGTGTCGGTCTTGCCGGATCAAAAACATCTTTTACGTCAAAAAGATCGGATAACAGTTCCGGGTTATAATACATACGGTATCCATCCAGATTCCGTCTTCCCTGACGGAAGTACCGATCCCGGATCTGTACATAATACTGGCTGGAATCCACGTTGCAGTAATAATTATATCCCTGCCCCTTCAGATATTCGAATTTATCCCCGGAATACTCCTGGTCATTGGTAATGTCGGTTCCAAAAGCAAAAATGATAACATCCGTTCCCCCGATCAGCGGATCTACATTTTTCTTGAAACGTTCGGTATCTGCCTGAAGCTTCTCCAGTGTGACCTGTCCCACATTCTGATGTCCCCAGGTATGGCTCGCAAATTCCCAGCCTTCTGCCTTCATGGCATCGGCAACCTTTTTTGCGGCTGCCCGTTCTTTTTCCAGGCTGAAATCCGGATGTGCATCCAGCCACTGTACTTTATTTTCATCCAGATCTGCCGGACGGGTCTCATAGCTTTCGTCGGTCCGGTATCCCAGGATCCCGTTGTATCCGGTAAGTGCCAGGATTCCTTTTGCACCGCGGTATGAGAAATCCGGATGCTTTTCCACAAAACGGTCGATCAACGGAACCATGTCATAATCTCCCACGGAGACACTTCCGTCATCTTCCACATATTCATTGCGGATCTTTCCTTTATCATCCACGATCAGCTTCGTGGCATAGCCGTCACCGTCCATGTAATGATAATAGCATACATCATCCTGTGAGAGGACAAACGGCGTTTTCCCAGGCGGAAGAAGGATCTCTCCCTCTGTGATGTTCCCGTTGTCGTCTGCCTTTGCCATGTCCTTGATGCTTACCATCACATAGCCCTTGTCATACATGATCTGCGTGATCTTGTTAAACTCATCAATGGTTGTCATGACCTGATTATAATCTGCTTCTTTGTAGTCTCCGTCAAACGCTTTGGATGGATCCTTGATCAGAATATGATAAAAGACATGTGTCACCTTTTCAAGGGGCCATGCCGTACAGGTTGCTTTTATGTCTTCGTATTTTTTTGCAGCTGCCTGCATCTTCTTATCCGAATCATAGGACGGAGCCTTTTTCAGAAGATCGATAGCTTTGTCATAGTTATACTGACTGGCCAGAAGCTCTGCCTCTGCGAGAGTATCTTTGGAAGCGGTCTCTGTATTTTTAGTACCTGCTTCTAAAGCTTTTTCTCCGGAAACAGTCTGTTCTTTCTGTTTGTCAGAAGAAACCATCTTCTCTTTTGAAGCCTTCTCACTTCTGCCCTTCAGTGCACCGACCCCTACTGATGCCCCGACTGCAACGATCATTGCCGCTGTTATGATGGCCAGACGTTTTCTGCGTTCCTTCAGCTGGCGCTTTCTGCGGCGTTTCAATATCTCTTTCCGCCATTCTTCGTACTCAGGAGTTCCCATTTCCGGTCGGGTTCCCCCGGTTTTTTTCTCTTTCATATAATATTTCCTCCATCTCTGGTTTATCCATTACATATGTTAGCTCAAAGATAGTTATGTCCTGTATTCTCTGCAGCATACACAGATGAACTGCATCGTAATCATTATAACTGGTAACTGCTGAAATTTCCACCGTTCCACCTGTCTTTTTCACTTTTTTAATTGCCTTTTTGACGAAACAATGCTAAAATGTTGTTTGCGTAATGTAACCGATTGCGAAACAAATATATATACAGGGGGATTCTCAAATGAGTACAGTTACCATCGTTCTTCTGGTCATCCTCGTTATTCTGATCGCAGCAGTGATCGCACTCTATTTCTTCGGAAAAAAAGCTCAGAAAAAACAGGACGAACAGCAGGCTCAGATTCAGGCTAACAAGCAGACAGTTTCCATGCTGGTCATCGATAAAAAACGGATGCCGCTGAAAGATTCCGGACTTCCACAGATGGTCATCGACCAGACACCTAAGCTTATGCGCCGGTCCAAGCTTCCGATCGTAAAAGCCAAAGTCGGTCCGAAGATCAACATCCTTATTGCAGATGAAAAAGTTTTTGATCTGATCCCGGTCAAAAAAGAGATCAAAGCTGAAGTCAGCGGCCTTTACATCGTTGGCGTAAAGGGAATCCGTGGTTCTCTCGAAGCACCACAGAAGAAGAAAAAAGGCTTCCTCGCAAGATTCCGTAAATGATCAGAATCCAAAACAGCCGCCATGCTTTCAGGAATTCCCCTGATGCATGGCGGCTGTTCTTATGTAGTGTAATTATATATCTTTTATTTTCTGCAGGATCTATAAAACAAAATCCTTGCAGTCTCTTGGCTGTACCTGGATCGCCAGATAGCAGTCTGCCACATGTTCTTCATTCATATCCAGCGCATAATCTGCTTTGATCTGAAGGTTCTCTTCGCTTTCCGTCAGCTCCAGATTCGTAGCTGAGATTCCCATCTGAAGTGTTCCGTAAGGGGTAGTATAATAGGTCATGTTTTTTTTGCCCTGTTCAAATACCATGTGTACATTGACCAGTCCCTTCTTGCTGACCTCCAGACCCTTTCCGGATACTTTTATGTAATTGATGGTGGGTTCTGCTGTTTCATCCAGCAGTTCCTCATATCTGAGATAATGAGAACCATTGCGGAAATAATACTGTCCCGGAACAATGATCTCTATAGGTTCCTGATCCCCCTGTGCATCCATCATCTGAAGCCCTCTTACATGGATCAAAACTTCTTTCTGCATTCTTTTCTCCTATCATTTATGTACAGATCTGTTTAATATTTTTCGATATCGATCTTCTGTGTTTTTTCTACGTTATACGGCAGGATGGAATTGGCAAAATCCTTAAACTTCTCTGCAAGATCACTTACATAAAAGCGATACGGGAATTCCTCCTGTGCTACCTCATTGCTGGCAAGATCCAGTCTGGAGAGTAACTTTTTAAGCTCTAGCGCCGTCTCATATGCAGGATTCACAAGGCAGACCTCCTCACCCATGATCTTGCGGATGGTAGATCTTAAAAGAGGATAGTGCGTACATCCGAGGATCAGTGTATCGATCTCCTGCTCCTGCAGCTCCTTCAGATATCTTCTCGCAACCTCCTCGGTGACCGGATCATGATACCAGCCCTCTTCTACCAGCGGAACAAACAGCGGGCACGCTTTTCCGATCACGGTGATCTCCGGATCCAGTTCCTTCAGATAAGAGGCATGGATACCGCTTCCTACCGTGCCCACCGTTCCGATAATGCCCACCCGTTTATTTCTGGTTTCCTGGGCAGCAACTTTGGCACCGGCCTCGATCACTCCAAGGATCGGGATATCCAGTTCATCCTTCACCGCATCCAGAGCAAATGCACTGGCTGTATTACAGGCCACCACAATGGCCTTCACCTTCTGTTCCTGCAGAAAATGAATGATCTGGCGGGAATAACGGATCACCGTTTCTCTGGATTTGCTTCCATAGGGAACTCTGGCTGTGTCTCCGAAATATACGATTTTTTCCGATGGGAGATTGCGCATGATCTCCCGGGCTACTGTCAGTCCTCCGATACCGGAATCAAACACACCCACCGGTGCGTTTCTGTCTATATTCATTGATCTTATCTCCTGAAATAATTAATCGAACGTGATTGGTCCGTTGAAATATTGTATCACCAATCCAGGGCTTGCGCAAGCCAGAAGGATATCTTCACCGGCTTATTTTCCCCGTTATCCTCTGCTTTTTCAAAACAGAATTCCGGGTAGATCGTTCCCCACCAGGCATAAAACTGTGGCTGCCGATCACCGGCAGTTCTTCTCTCCCAGGTACTCCCTGCAAGGATCACTGCCGTGAGCAAAAGGAACCCTCCTACTTTTTTTAATACATGCTTCTTCGTTTTTATATGCTCCATGAGCAAGCCCTCCTGTCAAAAATCTTCTGATGATCTTATCCAGAGATATACTGTACGATTTATCGTACTGATCATCATCTATATTATTAACAGTCCGGCTCCCATCTATTCATTACTGCCGTAATCCACTTCCAGAAGCTCACCTTCCACCCATATCTCCGGAAGCCAGGGCAGCGTTCCATCCTGACAGAACTGATGATATACCTCCCGCAGAGTCACACCCTTCTTCTGCTGCCCGGATGTGCGGTTCTCCTGGATTCCCTGAAGGTATTCCCCTATGGAGCTTTCCCGGGCTCCTTTCCAGTGAAAAACATCTCCCAGCATATCCGTCCGGAACACGTAGACATCCTCTCCGATATGCTCTTCCTGCTTCAGATATCCGATCAGTGCTTCCCGGGATCCCTCTTCCAGGATCTGTTCATCCAGGATCAGCACTTCAAGATGACCCAGATCCAGAAATTTTTCCTGAGACCGGTTGTAGACTGCCTCGATCTCCTGAAAGTCCCGGCCGGAAAGAGTCAGCACAGAAATCGGATCTTCGTCCGGTTTTTCCTGTCCAGTAGCTGTACTCATATCCGGCATTGCATATTTCAGCACAAAGCCATTCTCTGAAACACCGGCCCCCAGTGCCAGCGGATAAGCTCTTTTTTCCGGTTCTACTGCCGCACAGCCTGATCCCGTCAAAGTAATGACCAGGACAAGTCCTGCCACAGTTACTTTTTTCTTCCGTCTTCCCCGGTTTTCCGTACTGAGAAAAAGCTGTATCACAAGCAGAAACGGCACAAAGATGTACCCCAGATACCAGCCATAATACTCCCGGATCCCCATCCCGTTTCTCTCATACAGGGAAAGCAGCCAGCCTGCTGCCGGGATCCAGTACCGACCGGTCCCGAATCCGGTTTTTTCCGCGATCTGATTTCCGTAATGAAACAAACTTCCCAGAGAAAACAAAAGTCCGAATACCAGAAACCCCATCCATATCACATCAAATCTCGCCAGTACGTTTCCCGGAAGATCTGCACCCTCCAGAAGAGGCAGTACCGGACAGATCTCGTTTTTAAGGCGTGCACCACCAAAGACTGCCGGAAGAAGGAGCTGCATTCCAAAAATAATCCCGCAAACTGTAAGAAAAGCCAGGATCACAGGTTTTCTGGCACTTCCCTGTTTTTTTGCATACTCCAGCCCGAAGGGAAGAAGTCCTGCTCCTGAAAAAGCACACAAAAGTGTATACAGATCACGGAGCCATCGCTCTCCTGTAAATCCTGTTTCCGGATCTTTCATCACTTCCATAAAGTACTCTGTTTTTCCCTGCCCTGCACATAAAAGCATCAGAAGAAGGATCCCTGCCAGAAAAATCCTTCCGGACACCTCAGCGATCCGCCCTCTTCTCTGCATTCCGCGATGCGTTCCCAGACTACAGGCTGCAACTGCAAGAAGAGACAGCCATTTTCCGGAAATCCCGCTGATCAGACTTTCCGGGATCACCTCCCCCAGAAGGCCCGAAAGAAATGCCGAACTTGCGATCACATATACCAAAAAGAACAGGCCAATAAATCGTACAGTAAAACTTCCTGTCCTTTTGGAAAGCTCCCCATATGCAGGTGTCAGACGTATCAGCCAGATCACATAAAAAGAGAGCACTACGGCCGCAGCAGCTGTCCCTGCCATGGCACTGATGCCCAACATCGCTCCATTCTTAAACAGGCACAGCAGAAACGGCGCCGGAAACACCAGTATGATCTGCCGAAAAAGCTGTCTGTGGGAAATCCTGTTATTCTCCGCAAATCTCATAACCTTTATCCTTTCCGGCTCCATGGCCTTGTCCGAAGCCTGCGTTTCTGGGCATTTCTGGCATACAGCGGCCGGAATTTCCGCTTCCGGAAGGGCTGTCGCAAAATCCTTCCACCGGTTTCCGCCTCACTGTTCTTCTCTACAAAAGGTACCAGATATGGGACACCGAAGCTTAAAAGTCCTGCCAGATGCGCCATGGTGAGATACAGTCCCAACACGATTCCGAATATACCTAGAAATCCTCCCAGAAACAGAAAAGCGTACTTCAGAAGCCGGAATGCAGAAGCAAATTCCTCATTAGGTATAGCCAGTGATCCCAGTGCTGTCAGTGCCACGATGATCACTACCACCGGGCTGACAAGATTGGCCTCCACCGCAGCCTGTCCGATGATCAGTCCTCCTACGATCCCAATGGCATTTCCAAGAGCTCCCGGGATCCGCACACCAGCCTCCCGTATCAACTCAAAAGACAGTTCTAGGAACACCAGCTCCACTACACTGGAAAATGGAACGCCCTCTCTTGCCTGTGCAAAGGAAAGGATCAGATTCGCCGGAAGGATCTGTGTATGAAACCGGATCACAGCCAGATAAAGTCCGGGGAGCAGCGTTGCCACAGCCATGGCCAGATACCGGAGCACCCGCAGGAAGGATGCCATCTCAAAACGGTTGTACCAGTCTTCACTGCTTTCCATAAAACTGTTGAATGCTCCGGGAACCACCAGTGCCACCGGCGAGTTGTCACAGAGCAGAACTGCTTTTCCATTCAGCAGCTCCTGGGCAGCCCGGTCCGGCCGCTCCGTTGTCTGAAACTGAGGAAAGGGAGAATACCATGCTTCTTCTGTCAGCTGTTCCAGCATCCCGCTGTCCAGGATCCCGTCCACTGCAAAAGATTCCAGGCGCTCTTTCACAGCAGTCAGAAGCTCCTCATGGACCAGATCCTCCACATAAAGAAGCTGTACCACCGTATTGGAGCGTACACCGATGCTGCTCTGCTCCACCTTCAGCCTGGTATCCCGGATCCGCTTTCTCACAAGGGCCGCATTGGTTTTTACACTGTCACAGAAGCCCTCCTTGGAGCCTCTGAGGACCTTTTCCGTCTTCACCTCTGATACAGCCAACCCCGGATATCCTTTACTGGAAATTTTCATTGCTTTGTCGTATCCATCCAGAAAGAAAACTGCATTTCCCGAAAGAATGGCACCAAATACCTCCTCCATGGAAGACAGCTCCTTCACATCTGCAATTCCAAGACTGTTTCGACGGATAAATTCCCGGATCTTTTCCTCCGGGATCTCCCAGAAATGATTGATCATTTTTCCGATAGCAGAATCATCCAGCATCATGTTTGAAACCGCAACCTCAATATAGACCATCAGACAGTCCGCCTTATGTCCCTCACCAAGGCGCATGGGCCTGATCAGGATATCATCGCAGTTTTCACACCGTTTCCGGATATATGATTCATTTTCATGAAGAGATATCGATATCTTCCTTGTTTCCATAAAGCCACCATCCTTTGCAGCAAGTTCCCCCCCCCCACTGCTTATTGCTTTTCGCAATTGAAACAGGGGACTTACTTGATTCGGTTAAAAAAAGAGATGCCCCAATGACATCTCTCTTAATATTCCCGCATATCCGGTTCTTATTCTTTTTTCTCGGCCTCTTTGGCCTCATTCTCCGCGCGGATAGTACGGATGATCGCTTTTCGTTGATTCTCCAGATGATGGAAAGAAATATCCTGCGCCTTTTGCACATCTCCTTCACGGATGGCTTTTACCAGTTCTTCATGCTCACTGACCAGAAGATTTCTTGTCTGCTCCTCCTTCAGATACTCTACACGATAGCGATACATCTGCTCACGGAGATTATTCAGGACCTGATTCAGACGCTTATTATCAGAAGCCTGATATATGATCTCGTGGAAAGCCACATCGGTTTCCGCCAGACGGACCAGATTTCCCTCTGCTTTTGTTTTTTCAAATTCCTTGGCTGCCACCCAGAGCCTTCCCAGCTCATCCTCTGTGATCAGCTTGCACGCTTTTTCTATGGCAACATTTTCGAGGGCGATACGCACCTCCAGAACATCGTTCAGATCCTTCTCTGTGATGCTGGCTACCTGTGCACCTCTGCGTGGGATCATCACTACAAGACCTTCCTGCTCCAGCTTGCGCATAGCCTCACGCACCGGTGTTCTGCTCACGCCAAGACGCTCTGCAAGGGCAATCTCCAGAAGTCTTTCGCCCGGCTTCAGCTCTCCCTTCAGGATTGCCTGCCGCAAGGTGTTAAAAACAACATCCCGAAGCGGCAGATATTCATTCATATCCACAGAAAAATCACTTGTCATTTGTAACTCCTCCATCTCTATTGTAAATATCCGTGGCAAATACAGTCTTTGCAAGCCCGCTCTTTCTGAGGCTTCTGGCTGCCGCGGCCATCTTATCCCTGTTATCAAAGATTCCAAACACAGTAGGACCGCTTCCGCTCATCACGGCTTTCAGCGCACCTTTTTCTTCCATAAGGTTCTTGATATTGCCGATCACAGGATACTGTCGGATGATCCCCGGTTCAAATACATTCTCCATTCTGTATGCCATGGCATACAGATCATTATTTCTGATAGCTCCGATGAGTCCATCGATGTCCGGATGTTTTCCGATCCCTTCCAGATTCAGATTCTCATAGGCTGTTTTTGTGGAAACATTGATCCCCGGTTTTCCTATCAGAACATAACATTTCGGAACTTCCGGAAGTCTGGTCAGCTTCTCTCCGATTCCCTCCGCAAGCGCTGTTCCCCGCATGATACAATACGGAACATCTGCTCCGACCTTTACTGCACGTTCCATCAGCTGTTCTTCGGTAAGTCCTAAATGGAACATCCGGTTCACACCCACAAATGCGGCCGCTGCATCGGAGCTGCCTCCTGCCATGCCTGCTGCCACCGGGATAAATTTACGAAGCTTGATGGAAAGTCCCTCTTCAACATCGAACTCCTCCATCAGCATCTGTGCTGCCTTATATACAAGATTTCTCTGATCTGTAGGAATAAACGGAAGATTGGTCGTCAGTACGATCCCCGGCCGTCTGGTCTTTCTGATATCCAGGATATCATACATACGGATGGTCTGCATGATCATGCGTACCTCATGATAACCGTCCTCTCTCTTTCCCAGAACATCAAGTCCGAGATTGATCTTTGCCATTGCTTTTAAACGCATAAGCCCCTCCATTTGTACTTTGTATACAGTATTTATACATGTATTTTATATGATTTTTACATTCTTTTCAACAGCAAAATATTCCACTTTTTATTTGATCTGACCTTCCACTTTTTTCACAACAAGAAGCGGAGTTCCCGGAGAGGGTTCCTGATTTTCCTTGAGAGCATTGATCGTCCGGATCTCCTGGATAGATGTGTGATATTTCCTTGCAATATCCCACAATTCATCTCCCGGTTTTACCATATAAACCAGGATTCCCGGCATAGCCTGGAGTTTTTTCATATCCAGTGGTTTTTCCTCTACTTTCTCAATGATAAATACCGGCTCTCTGGCAACTGCCAGAAGCTCCAGTCCTACAGTTGCCCGGATCTCGATCTCATTTCCATCTGCCATGGCTGCGGAAAGCTGCTCCAGCTTTGCTTTTAACTGATAACAGCTGTCCTGTCGGATCCCTCTTGCTTCCACCATATGGGAAAACGGTATCATTGCCTCCATGGAATAAAACGGCATATCATCATTTCCAATAATGTACAGGATCTTCAGCATGACCACGCCATCTGCCTGCACACCGTTCTCTACGATCCTGGTCTTATCGATCTTCACTTTTCCCTGACTGTGACACAGCTGGAGGACTTTTCCCTGAGTCTCCTTTACCTGGATCCTGTCACTGATCCTGCATCTGGAAAAATTACGTACCAGAAGTCGTTCCAGTACCTCATTCTTTCCTTCCGGAACACATTCACGGATCGGTGTATACACATCGGTAATAAGATCATATTCCTCTTCCCTGAAAAATTTCATATCCAGCTCCAGCACAACATCCGAAACAAGGATCCGTTCTTCCCCATCGACATCCGGTTTGGCCTCCAGGCTCTGATGCATCACCGAAGCTTCGATCAGCGGGATCAGTTCCTCCGTGCAGTCCGGACATTCCACTTCTCCGGAAAAAGGCAGCGAATATTCCAGCCACTGCACCGGGGCTTCTGTATCTTCTGCTCCGTACAGCACAAAAACGGACAGCTCTCCTCTTGCCTTTACCACATTTTCCTCCGGCTTCAGATCCAGCCCCCGTACATCCATAGTATACCAGATCAGGCTGGCGATATCCGGACGATTGGAGGCAATGGTATACTCATCCTTGATCCGGAGTGTATCTCTTTTATGTACGGTAAGTCCCAGAAAACGGACTGTTTTTTTTCTGACGGATACCTCTTCTGCATCCAGCGCCACCGGCAGGCGGATTTGTTCTGTTTCATCCACAGTCGCACAAAAAGTTACCAAAGCTTTGATATTAAGCTTTCTGGAATGGATCAGGCGGATCGTAAGATCTTCAATTTCCCACTTCAGACACATTTTATCCCCGTTTATGATATTCTTCAGGTTCAAGGTTTCCTCAAATGGAAGTTTTGCAGTAAGACTGCTGACGATCCCTCTTTCTTCCCCCACATAAAGGATATCTACCTGCAGATTTCCCGTAAGAATACCTTTCCCGTCAGTAAGACGGACATCATCCATAATGATCCTGCCCTTATTCTGAATCAGTCTTCCTGCATCCGGTTTTGCATCCGGTACATTAAAATCCTCATCAAAAGTGATCTGACTTTTTGCCCTGCTTTTTTCCTTTAATATCTGCATGCTTTCTTTTTTTAATTCCACAGTCTATTCCCCTTTCTCCGACTCTTTTTTCACCGGACTGCTGCTTTCCCGGAACGTTACCGGCTTTTCCTGTTTCCGGGTTTTTATCACAATGCAGGGATAGGACGGAACTCCTGCCTCCTTAAGATCCTCCGGTCCAAGAAGTTTTGTAACAAAAAATATCCCATTCGAGGATTCTCCAAGCTCCTCTACCTGGATGCTGTATCCGCCACTCATCTGCCGCCCGTACCCTTTGGCCAGGTAAATATCCTCTCCGGTTTCATAACTCAGCTGAAATTCCTTTTCCTTTTTTTCTTCCATAAGCTTGGAAAGCTCCTCCGGGATATCCCGGCGTTCCACAACGATGTAATCTACCGGTTTTCGTTCTTCTTCCTCCACCCGGACAAATCGACACCCGGAAAGCAGCAGTGCCAGCACGGCAGCTGTCAGCACGATCCGCAGAAATACTGCTTTTTTCATAATATAAGCCACCTGCATGATTCGTTACTGTTCACTCCGTTCTCAGTAACACGCTTTGCGGAAGATCACCAGTAAACAGTAACCATTATTCAGTATTTATTCTATGTGAGCAGGGAAAGATTTATTGCAACTATCGGATTTTCTTCGTATAATATAAAAATACCATCTTACTGCGGAACTCTCCGCAAGTATCTATAACAGAAAGGACAAAAGACATGATTCGATTCATACTTGTCTGTATCGTGGTGATCGCCTATCTGGTGCTGACCATTCCGGTTCTCCTTGTAGAATGGATCATCGGGAAATTTTCTCCCATGACTAAGGATATCAGCTCTCTGCGCATGGTACAGGCCATATTCAAATTCATCCTGTGGATCACAGGCGCCAAAGTCACCGTCATCGGCGAAGAAAACGTTCCAAAGGATCAGGCTGTTCTCTATGTAGCAAACCACCGGAGCTATTTCGACATCCTGCTCACCTACAGCCGCTGTCCGATCCGCACCGGCTATGTTGCCAAGAAGGAAATGGAGCATTATCCGCTGCTCTCCAACTGGATGCGCAATCTCTACTGTCTCTTTCTCGACAGAGAGGATATCAAGCAGGGTCTGAAAACGATCCTTCAGGCCGCAGACTATGTGAAATCCGGCATTTCCGTATGTATCTTCCCGGAAGGAACCAGAAATAAGAATGCTGATGAAACAGAAATGCTACCTTTCCATGACGGCAGCTTCAAGATCGCAGCCAGAGCCAAAAGCCCGATCATTCCTATTGCGATCAGCAACTCTGCCAATATCTGGGAGGCCAATTTCCCGAAGATGACACCTACACACGTAGTGATCGAATATGGCAAGCCTATCATTCCTTCAGAGCTTGACCGGGATACTCAGCGCCGCTTAGGTTCCTATACACAGGATATCATCAAAGAAATGCTGATCAAAAACAAAGAACTGGTGTGAACATCAAAAAAACCATATCTATGTCTGTTTTTCGACATAAGATATGGTTTTTTTATTACTGTGTACCTGCTCCCAGGATTTTTTCCGCATTTTCGATGCGTTCTTTCGTTGGCGGATTGATTCCCTTCAGCGGATAATCAATATGCAGATTTTCCCATTTAAAGGTTCCGAGTGTGTGATATGGAAGAACCTCCACTCTCTCAACTGTCTTCAGTGTTGCAATAAAGTCAGCCAGCCGGTGGAGATAGTCATCCCGATCATTGCGTTCCGGAACCAGTACGTGACGGATCCACATGGATACGCCCATATCGGAAAGCTTCCGGGCCATGGCAAGGATATTTTTATTGGTACATCCTGTGAGAATCTTATGCTGTTCCTCATCAATGTGCTTGATATCCAACATGACAAGATCTGTGTACTTCATCAGCTCTTCCCATTTTTCATACCACGGACCCTCTTCTGTGTAAGGGTTGCCGCTGGTATCAAGTGTTGTGTGGATCCCAAGTTTTTTTGCTTTTCTGAACAGCTCAGTGAGGAAATCGATCTGTAACAGTGGCTCGCCTCCACTCACAGTAATACCGCCCTTACTTCCCCAGTAAGAGCGGTATCGACAGGCTTTTTCAAGCAGCTCATCTGCTGTGTACTCCGTCCCTGTTTTCATTTGCCAGGTGTCCGGATTGTGGCAGAACTGACAGCGCATGGCGCAGCCGCTCAAAAAGATCACATACCGGACTCCTGGTCCGTCAACAGAGCCGAAGCTCTCCAGTGAGTGGACGTAGCCAGTGATTTTTTTCTGGTCGTCCATATTTTTTATTACATCCTTTCGTGGCAGGTTCTTGCGATAACGTCAAGCTGCTGCTCTCTTGTAAGGTCGATGAACTTAACAGCGTATCCGGAAACACGGATCGTGAAGTTTGCATACTCCTCTTTTTCCGGATGCTCCATAGCATCGATAAGTTTCTCTTTACCGAATACGTTTACATTGAGGTGATGTGCACCACGGTCAAAGTATCCGTCAAGTACATTTACAAGGTTCTCTGTACGCTCTTCCTCAGAATGGCCAAGTGCATCCGGGTTGATCGTCTGAGTATTGGAGATTCCGTCAAGGGCATCCTCATAGTCAAGCTTTGCAACAGAGTTCAGGGAAGCAAGAAGTCCGTTCTGCTCTGCGCCGTAAGACGGGTTTGCTCCCGGTGCCAGAGGCTCGCCGGCTTTTCTTCCGTCCGGAAGAGATCCTGTAGCTTTACCATAAACAACGTTGGATGTGATGGTAAGGATGGATGTGGTTGGCTTGGAATCACGATAGGTATGGATGTGTTTCAGCTTCTCAAGGAATGTGGAAAGCAGAGTTGTTGCGATCTCGTCTGCTCTGTCATCATCGTTACCATAACGTGGGAAGTCACCCTCAACCTGGAAGTCTGTTGTGATTCCGTCCTCGTCACGGATTGCTTTTACTTTTGCATATTTGATAGCGGAAAGGGAATCTACTACGTGTGAGAATCCGGCGATACCTGTTGCGAAGGAACGGTCAACCTTTGTATCGATAAGTGCCATCTCAGCTGCCTCATAGTAGTATTTATCATGCATGTAGTGGATCATGTTCAGTGTTCCAACATACAGATGTGCAAGCCAGTCCATCATCTGATCATATTTTGCGATTACTTCGTCATAGTCAAGGTACTCGGAAGTGATCGGCTGATACTGAGGTCCTACCTGCTGTTTTGTCTTCTCATCAACACCGCCGTTGATCGCGTAAAGAAGGCATTTTGCAAGGTTAGCACGAGCGCCGAAGAACTGCATCTCTTTACCTGTCTCTGTAGCAGATACACAGCAGCAGATGCTGTAGTCATCGCCCCATACCGGACGCATAACATCATCGTTCTCATACTGGATGGAACTTGTTGTAACAGAGATGTCTGCTGCATATTTCTTGAAGTTCTCAGGCAGTCTTGAGGAGTAGAGAACTGTAAGGTTCGGCTCCGGAGCCGGTCCCATATCCTCAAGTGTATGAAGGAAACGATAGTCGTTCTTTGTTACCATGGAACGTCCGTCCTGTCCCATACCTGCTACTTCCAGAGTTGCCCATACCGGGTCACCGGAGAAGAGCTGGTTGTAAGACGGGATACGAGCGAATTTAACCATACGGAATTTCATTACGATATGGTCAACAAGCTCCTGTGCCTCTTTCTCTGTAAGAGTTCCGTTCTCAAGGTCTCTCTCAATATAGATATCAAGGAATGTGGAGATACGTCCAACACTCATTGCAGCTCCGTTCTGAGTTTTGATCGCTGCAAGATATCCAAAGTACAGCCACTGGAATGCTTCCTTTGCGTTCTTAGCCGGCTGGGAAATATCAAAGCCATAGATCTGAGCCATTTCTTTCATCTTCTTCAGAGCACGGATCTGATCTGCGATCTCCTCACGAAGCTGGAAGTCATAACGTCTCATACCCTGACGGTCGCATGCTGCGAAATCTCTCTCCTTGCATGCAATCAGATGATCGATTCCGTAAAGAGCTACTCGTCTGTAATCACCTACGATACGTCCACGTCCGTAAGTATCCGGAAGTCCTGTAAGGATCTTGTTGTGACGTGCTCTCTTCATCTCCGGTGTGTAGATATCGAATACACCCTGGTTGTGTGTTTTGAACTCATAGTTGTTGAAAACATCTTTGATCTTGTCGCTTACATGGTATCCGTAAGTCTCACATGCCTGCTCTGCCATTTTGATTCCGCCGTATGGCATGAAAGCACGTTTCAGAGGTTTGTCTGTCTGAAGACCTACAACCTGCTCCAGGTCTTTGAGTTCCTCATCGATATATCCAGGACCGTATGCTGTAATTCCTGTTACTACCTCTGTCTCCATATCAAGAACGCCGCCTTTAGCACGCTCTTCTTTCTGAAGCTCCTGAAGCTTGCCCCAGAGTTTATCTGTTGCCTCTGTTGGTGCTTCCAGGAAGGAAGCATCTCCATCATATGGTGTATAGTTCATACTGATGAAATTACGAACATCGATCTTCTCTTTCCAACGATCACCCTTAAAACCATTCCACTGTTCAAAATCAACTTTTGCCAATTTGTTACACATCCTTTCCTGTTGTCTCAATATTTCGTTCACTGCCCGCGCAGTTAGTAATATATAACATTTCTCATGACGACCATAAGATAACAGATTCCGAATTTAAAGTCAACAGCTTGGAAGTATGTTCTTTATAATATACATGTAATTGTATTATTGATAAAAATAATGAGAAAATTGTACCAGATATTGTACAATGTCGGGCGTCTGACGGACGCTCCTGGGCGGAGAGCGTTTCCTTTCCAGGGGGGACACTTTGGCGTGGGCAGGTTTGCGAGGGGGAAAGGCGCTCGGAGTTACGAAGCCCGCTTTTCCCCCTCGCGCTCCCCCTTTCCGGGCACGTCACTGTTCTGCGCTGTGGTATGGAGTAGTGTATTGGTAAATGCCTGTATGCTGCTGTATTGGTAGCGTCAGGCTGAGCCGATTTTTTTGTTCCGCCGGACGGAAGGCGGTCTGCGCAGCAGACCTGTTCCTGGTGGTTGTTGTATTGCTGGCGCTAATCTGCTCCTGCCTGTTGTTCTATTGCTGGCGCTAATCTGCTCCTGCCTGTTGTATTGCTGGTGCTGACCTGCTCCTGCCTGTCGCTGTATTGCTGGTGCTCACTTGCTCCCGTCTGTTGTCGCATCACTGGCATAGACCTACTCCTGCCTGTCGCTGTATTGCCGGCGCTGACCTGCTCCTGCCTGTTGTCGCATCACTGGCATAGACCTACTTCTGTCTGTTGTTGTATTGCCGACGCTCACCTGCTTCCGTCTATTGTCGCATCACTGGCATAAACCCGCTCCCATTAACAACAGGGAACAGGCCCGCTGCGCGGGCCGCTTTCCCGTCCGACGAAACAAAAATCGGCTCAGCCTGACACTGCCAATACAGCAGCATACAGGACTAAGCCGATAAATTAACACACTCCAAGGCGTAGCACAGCGGCGTGCCCGGAGGGGTGGGGTGTGGGGAGGGGAAACGGGCTTCGCA